>JAGABX010000033.1 GCA_017614395.1 Eubacterium sp. | reverse complement strand
CGAGAAGAAGGCCGAGAATTGCTCGCCGGAGCAATACATGAATTAAGGCTCGGCAGGAGCAAGGAGGATCTTCTCAAAAGTGGATATGATGAGCATACCATTGATCTGGCTTTGACATGTTTAGAGTAAGTTTCAGAAAATCCTTGTCTATGGATCCAAAAGATTCGAGGATATATGATGAATAACAATGCTTGGGTGACTTGTTCCGGATGACGGACAAGGTGCTCTGA
Organism: Eubacterium sp.; assembly: GCA_017614395.1. Classification (GTDB taxonomy): domain Bacteria; phylum Bacillota; class Clostridia; order Lachnospirales; family Lachnospiraceae; genus Eubacterium_F. The sequence continues at coordinate 16,847 of JAGABX010000033.1, read as the reverse complement.
GAAAACACGTGCTATTGGAAATGGCACGTGTTTTTTGCAACCATTAAAAGTAGCACAATATTACTGATTTGTATCACCATCTTCCTAAGTCCGAACTTTGGGACACCTTATGTGATACATTACGTGTAGAGGTTGAGAAAAGGACTCGGGAATACAAATCACTACATATCTTTATGTTGTTTCATCCTTTACATTTTTCTCAATATGATGTATAATACATTAGTCATAATTGTTAGGTGTTCATGATATCAAATCTAGCGGAATTGATGAAAGAAGAGGTGTCTTGTATAATGTACAAAACAATAGAATTATTTGCTGGAGCCGGAGGGTTGGCACTTGGTGTTGAAAAGGCCGGATTCGATACAATCGGACTCATTGAATATGATAAAGACGCATGTCAGACACTCAAAAAGAACAGACCAAACTGGCGAGTGATATGTGATGATATTGCTAATATCTCCAAATTGGATCTCGAAGAGTACTTCGGAATCAAAAAGGGAGAACTGGACTTATTGTCGGGTGGGGCGCCTTGTCAAGCGTTTTCTTATGCAGGAAAGCGCTTGGGTTTAGAAGATGCCAGAGGCACTTTATTCTTTCATTATGCCATTTTTCTTGAAAAGCTTCAACCAAAGATGTTTTTGTTTGAAAATGTCAGAGGTCTACTAACTCATGATGGCGGTAAAACATACAAAACTATGTATGAAATATTCGAGAACACAGGATATGAGGTGAAAAAGCAGGTACTAAATGCATGGGATTATGGAGTAGCGCAAAAAAGGGAAAGACTAATAACAATTGGGATAAGAAAGGATCTAGTTGGAAAAATAGAATTTGATTTTCCGAAACCACATGAATACAAGCCTGTATTAAGAGATGTTTTACAAAATGTACCGGATAGTATTGGTGTTCCATATGGTGAAAAAAAGAAAAAACTATTTGAATTAGTTCCACCCGGTGGATATTGGAGAGATATTGATCCTAAACTTGCTAAAGAATATATGAAAAGCTGCTGGGATATGGAAGGAGGACGTACCGGTATACTTAGGAGATTAAGCCTGGATGAGCCTTCACTTACGGTTCTTACCTCACCATCTCAAAAGCAAACGGAACGATGCCATCCTCTTGAGGCCAGGCCATTTAATGTTAGGGAAAACGCAAGATGTCAAAGCTTTCCGGATGAATGGGAGTTCTGTGGGAATGTGATGTCGCAGTATAAACAAGTTGGCAATGCAGTACCGGTAAACTTAGGATTCGATGTTGCAAAGTCAATACGTGATGCGTTAGATATGGAGGAAAAGATATGAGTTGGAATATTCCAGTATTTTGAGAACTGTCGTGTTCCGGACAATGGACAAGAAGGTGGTTGGGATGTTATTTTCCACAAAGATGATGGAATAGTATTGCCGGACAACGATGTTGTTCATACGGTTTATGTCGAGATGAAGAATAAGCATAATACCATGAATTCATCAGCAGCTGGGAAAACATACATAAAGATGCAAAGCCAGATTCTTGATGATGATGATTGTGCGTGCTTTCTTGTTGAAGCAATAGCTAAAAAAAGCCAGAATATCAAATGGACTACTACAGTTGATGGAAAAAGCGTTGAGCATCGGAGGATTCGCCGAGTAAGCCTTGATCAGTTTTATGCACTTGTAACCGGACAAGAGGATGCCTTGTATCAAATGTGTATGGTTCTACCTAAAACTATTGAAGAAGTAGTGAATTCTGTGGAAGATACAGCTTCTATCCCACATGATTCGGTTGTTGAAGAACTAAAAAGGATTGCCGAGAAGATGAACGAATCAGATGAAAACCTGGCTATGGCAATGGCTATATATTTACTTGGATTTAACACGTATAACGGGTTTTCTGACAAAGCCTCTCTTGTTGTTGGCGTGAACGACGAAGCCACCTTGAAACGGTTATATGAATATGCCAAAAGACTTGGCTATACGCAATAATCTTAGTTGGAAACCCGAGAGGTTTTGTGAAAACAGGGGGTGTGATGTTATGAAAACAGGAAATTATGCGAAGCTTCACAAGAGAAGATACTGTGTGTTAGCACTGGTACTGCTCATGGTGTCTTTATGTATGCCGATGCCGGCCCTTGCTGCCTCGGGTGTTACGGCAACTAATCAGCTCACGGTAGTTGTTGGAAGCGGAAAGCAGATTGAGGTTTCAGGGGGGCAATTTGATTCTCTGACTTTTTCCAGCACGAAAAAGAGCATAGCTATCGTGGATGAAAATGGCACTGTGACCGGAAAAAAGATCGGAAGCTGCCAGATAAAGATAACCGTTTCATCTGCCGGTGAGAATACGACGATCCGGACTAAGGTCACGGTAGTGAAAAAGCAAGGGTTTTCTGCGGCAAAGGTCTATAAAAAGATGATGGCGATGCAGGATCAATACCCGGAGGGGAAGCATTGGACGAACGATAATTCCTATATCTGGCACGGCTTTCCCAATGTTGAGTATCATGCGTTTGGCTGCGCTGCGTTTGCCAGCATCATTAGTGACGCGGCTTTTGGCAAGAATACAGTGGCCAGGCAGATCAACAATCCGTCATTCGCAAAAGTGCGTGTCGGAGACATTCTGCGTATGGATAACGACATGCATTCTGTAATTGTACTGAAGGTCGAATCGGATGGATTTGTGATAGCAGAGGGAAACTACAACTCATCCATTCACTGGGGCAGAAAGGTTTCCAGGCAGGAGCATATTGATTATCTGTATACCCGATATGAAGGGAAATAGCAGAAGAGTATGTGAATCTGGAAATACGTGACAGCAGAATTGATTCCGAAAAGGTGTTTTCGTTCATAGCTGATTGCAAATCTCTACTTGACATAAGACTCGCCATGTGGTAAAGTAGATAGCGTGTTAAATTTTTTATCTTTAGGAGGCAAAGACACATGAAGGGAACAGTAAAATGGTTTGATGCAAAGAAGGGCTTCGGTTTCATCTCTGATGAAGAGGGTACGGATGTATTTGTACACTACTCCGCACTTCAGCAGGAAGGCTTCAAGGTTCTTGACGAGGGTGACCAGGTAGAGTTTGAAGTCATCCAGGGTGAGAAGGGACCTCAGGCAGCAAACGTTACCAAGTTATGATCATGTAAGAATAGTAACTTGTGAGTAAATGGCGGACTCTCCTAAATGCAGGAGGTGGCTGTTCCCTCAAGTGAAAGAATTACTATAGGTTATAACAAAAGGGCCGGCAGTTGTTGCCGGCCCTTTCCCATGAATGAGTCAGATATACCGGACGGAGGGAGTCAAATAATCACGAAAGATTAGTAGGAGGAGTGGAGATATGTCGAATTATTTTCAGCGTGAGATTGAAACAGCATCGAGGGATGAAATAGTATCGTTGCAAAACGAAAGAATTGTAAAACAGGTTCAGTATGTTTATGATAATGTTCCGTATTACCGCAACAGGATGGAACACAAGGGAGTCAGACCTGAGGACATAAAATCAATAGAGGATATTCATAAGCTTCCGTTTTTGACCAAGGATGACCTTCGGGAGGCATATCCGTACGGTTTGCTGGCAAGACCTTTGGAGGATTGCGTGAGGATACATTCTACCAGCGGAACCACAGGACGCAGGGTGGTAGCTTTTTATACTCAGAATGACCTTGATCTGTGGGCGGATTGCTGCGCACGCGCGATAGTCGCAGCCGGTGGAACACGTGAGGACGTGGTACATGTCTGCTATGGCTACGGGTTGTTTACCGGCGGTTCCGGATTGGATGCAGGATCACACAGGCTGGGATCACTGACATTGCCTATGTCATCGGGAAATACCGATCGTCAGATCCAGTTCATGACTGATCTCGGATCGACAATTCTATGCTGTACTCCGTCCTATGCCGCATATCTCGCGGAGGGTATATTGGAGAGAGGAGTGCGTGATCAGCTCAAACTAAAGGCAGGCATTTTCGGCGCGGAGGCGTGGACCGAGGAGATGCGCCATGATATCGAGGAATCTCTGGGGATAAAGGCTTATGACATTTACGGTCTGACCGAAATCTCCGGACCGGGGGTTTCATTCGAATGTGAGGAGCAGACAGGCATGCATATCAACGAGGATCATTTCTTCGCTGAGGTGATCGATCCGGATACCGGTGAGGTTCTGCCTGAAGGGGAAAAAGGAGAGCTTGTATTTACCTGCCTGACAAAAGAAGCATTCCCGCTGATCCGTTACAGAACGCGTGATATTTGCATTCTTTCACGTAAAAAGTGTTCGTGCGGCAGAACCCATGTAAAAATGACCAAACCGCTCGGACGGAGCGATGACATGATGATCGTCAAGGGTGTTAATGTGTTCCCGTCGCAGATTGAAACCGTGCTTATCAATCAGGGATTCCAGGCAAATTATCAGATCATTGTCACACGTGACAAGGCTCACCATGACAATATTGAGGTTCAGGTCGAACTGACTCCGTTCATGGCCGCCGATGAAACGTTTGATCGTGCTCAGGCCACGAAAAAGCTTGTATCCGGACTCAAGGGCATGTTAGGCATTCTCGCGGATGTCAAACTGGTTGAGCCCAAAACGATCGAGCGCAGCGAAGGAAAAGCTGTACGCGTGATAGACAAACGCGGTCTTTACAAAGGATGATTTTATAAGGAGTGATGGCGTGAAACTTCACAAAATTTGCTTTCTTCTGTTTTCCGTTGTTATGGTTGCGGCATTTGCTGCCGGCATCGTTTCATCCATAGGAAACAACTACAATGCGCGTAAACTCAGTTCATTTGATGATGACTGGCGCGCGCCGGACGGACGCAGACTCAATCTGAACGAATTACCCAGGATGGATGAAGGTGATTCGCTGGAATTGACTAAGATAAGTCCGGACACAGCCGCAGCGGGAGATGTCTGGAGTTTGGTCAGCCACAACATTTATTTCAGGGTTTTGGTTGACGGAAAGCTTGTTTATAAGTTTTATCCCGAAAAGAATATAACCGGGAACGGATACGGTGATTGTATCCATCGAATTACCGTGCGCCCTGCGGGAAGCATGGTGACATTGATATGCGAACCGGTATTTCCCGGTGAGCCGAGTGCTTTTTTCAGGGAATCGTATGTCGGTCATGCTGAGGATTTCAACACACATATTTTTGGTAAATACGGACTGAGTTTCGCACTGTCATTACTGACGGTTATCATCGGTCTGCTGATTCTCATACTCTATTTTACTTCAATGAATATTGCCGATTCCATGTATTCCATGCCGGCACTGGGGGTTTCGGTTTTATTGATCGGGCTGTGGACGTCGGTTCCGACTCTGATACCGCAGCTGTTCCTCGACGACCAGGTAATTATGCGCGTATTTGATTATGGCTGTCTTACCTTTTTAGGCTATCCGCTGGTCACGTTTGTTAATTCGGTAACGGAGATGCGTCGGAGGATATATGAGTGGCTTTCTCTCGCCGTTACATCAGTATGTGCGGTGGCACTGGTCAGCCTGCGTTTGTTTGCCGGTCTCGACATGCATAAAACCAATATTCTGAATGTTATTTCGTGCGCTTTTTCTCTGGGAATAGTAGTTGTAATAATTATTGATGATATCATTGATAACCGCAGACGCGCCCATCGTTATGTCAATCGTGCGATGCATGTAGGTGCGATGCTTTTTGTTATCGGAGCCGGAATAGATATAGGAATGTATGTGGTGTTTCACAGATCCATTGTAAACAAGGCAATACTGACACAAACCGGCTTTTTGATTTTTATATTGCTGATGGTCATGCAGGGTCAACGACGCATGATGAAGGAACACAGGATGGTTAATCATCAGCGATTTGTCAACAGGGCGCTGCAATATTCATATTCAGCGGAGTCCGCAGAGGTGGTTTTGAATCAGATGCTGGAGTACCTGTGTCAGGAAACGGATGCCGATCGCGCGTACATATTTGAGGAACGGCGTCCCGGCGTTTTTGAAAATACCTATGAGTATTGCAGGGAGGGCGTGAAGCCTCAGATTGACAACCTTAAAAATGTTCCGTATGAAGGAGTTGTCGATTCATGGTATAATGAATTTAAAAAGAACGGCTATGTTGCAATCTCAAATCTTGAGATGTATAAAAAAGTTAATGAGCGCATGTATCGTGTTCTGAAACCTCAGGAAATCCGAACTCTTATCACCTGTCCGTTGGAGAAAGAAAGCGGATATATCGGATTTTTCGGATTGGATAATCCGCCACGCAATCAGATGAAAGGGATAGTCCCGATCATCAGACTGCTGGAGTTCTTTTTTGTGATGATTATGAAACAGCGGGATAATCAGGAACAGCTGGTGAGATACAGTTATGTTGATCACCTGACCGGAGTGAGAAATCGGCGGTCACTCGATGATATGCGGGAAAAAGTACGGACTGACGAAATGAAATACGGCATGATGATGTGCGACATTAACGGGCTGAAAAAGATGAACGACGAGGAGGGACACAAGGCCGGTGATGCCATGATACGCGAGGTTGCGGACTGTCTCAAGGGTATTTACGGAGACCGCAGGGTTTTCCGTATGGGAGGCGATGAATTCCTCGTTGTGAGAGAGGGAGGGAACAAGGAGCAGTTTGAAAAATCTGCATTCGAGGTTCGTCAGATAATCCTTTCAAAGGGATATTCAGTGGCAATGGGAATTGCGTATTCAGATGAAAAAGATGATTTTGACTCAATGATCAGGTTGGTTGATGAGCGGATGTATGCTGATAAAAAGCGTTATTATGAGGACTCGGGTGAGGACCGGAGACTCGTATAGATTGATGCATGCGACGTCTTTTGGCACAGATCGATCCGGCAGGTGCTTCGATTCCTATTTGATCTGTTCCTGCATGAGCTCCAATGCGCGTATCAGCTGATTGTCGTTATTTGTCCCATAGTCCTCGGCTGTTCCGGTAAACACCACCTCTTCATCCGGTGTCAGACCGGTTCCGTTGATTGAACGGCCGCTCGGAAGCAGGTATTCACCGGTTGTCAGTTTAATTCCGCCCCTGTTCCCTGACAGCGGGAAGATCGATTGTACAACACCTTTGCCGTAACTGGTCTCGCCGATGAGCGGGACTTTTTTTCTGTCCTGAAGAGCGCCCGCAAAAACCTCGGCGGCGCTGGCGGAATATCCGTTGATCAGCACTGTCATCGGCAGGTCTAAGTGTTCATCATCAGTGGATTTGTAGATCTGGTCTTTTTCATTTTTTCTCGTCTCGGTGAGGAGTGTGCCGGCAGGAAGGAGCTGGTTCAGTACATCAGTCACCGATGTCAGGACTCCGCCGCCGTTGTTCCTGACATCTAAAATCAGAGCCTTCATTCCATCCTTTTTTAAATCCTCAACAGCTGTCCGGAATTGTTTCGGGGTTTCGCGGTCATAGTTAAGGATCTGCAGATAACCTATATTATCCTTCAGCATCTGGTGATATACGGATTTGTTTATTATATTGTCGGTTACTATTGTCAGGGTCAGAGTCTCGCCGGCAGTCATTTCGTTTCCGGCTCCGGAAACAGTGGTGCCGGAAACTGCGCTGCCGGAGGCGACAGTGCCTGCACGAAATACCTTGAATACATGTGATACACCGGTGGTTCCGCGAATATGTGAGACTAATTCATCGAGGGTTTTCTCCTGCGCATTCAGGTCGTCTATCATCAGGATTTCATCACCGACCATGAGACCGCATTTTTCTGACGGAGAGCCGCTGTCAACACGTGTGACATATTTTCTGTTGGTTGTTGTATCAACACCTATGGCGGCACCGATGCCCGCGTAGTCACCGTTGTTTCTTTCACGTGTGCGTGTCAGTTCCTCCTGAGTCATAAATACGGAATAGGGATCGCCTAATGCGGCGACCATGCCCTTTGCCGACATGTTGGCAAACTGCTCGTCTGACGTGTCAGATTTCCAGTAGTGTTTGTCGATATATGTTTCAACTATTTTTGAAAGATCATAGATTCCATCAGCGGCCGGAGTCGTTGAAAAAGGATGCCAGTTCATTATATCAAAGAACAGCAGGACAGTGGCAGTCAGCAGAATACCGGTAACTATTCCGGTGACATACAGCCGCCCCGGACGAACCGGTTTCGGATCGCGTCCTGATTTCTTTTTCCGGGATGAAGATGGAGATTTCTGTATCTCATCATCAAAATCTTCTATCTCAATTTCGATATCCCCAATATCTTCAATATCATCAAAATCTTCAAAGTTCACTTTTTCTACCGCCTTAATAATCGAGTGTTTCCAAATAACTCATGTATTTCATTACCATCAGCGCAATCTGGAAGGTGATGGCGTCGTCAAAGTTTAATATGTCGAGACCGGTGAGGTTTTTCAGTTTCCCGAGTCTGTAAACCAATGTGTTTCTATGTATGTATAATTCACGGGATGTTTTCGAGACGTTCAGGCTGTTAGCGTAGAACTGATCGATGGTTGTCAGCATCTCTTCATCAAAATGAATCGGATCGTCTTCGCCGAATATCTCACGTATGAACATTTTGCAAAGCTGCAGGGGGAGCTGATATATCAATCGACCGATCCCGAGGTTGGAGTAGGCTATGACACGGCGGTCACTGTAGAAAATCCGTCCGACATCCAATGCCATTTTTGCTTCTTTGTATGAGCGGGATACTTCCTTGATATCCTCGACGATTGTTCCGTAGGACACATGCGCGCCTGTCATTGCTTCGGATTCAAGAGTATCAACAAGTATATTTGCAGTTTCGTTTATGCTTTCGTAATCATCATCCTCACTGAGCTCACGAACCACTATTATGTCTTTTTCATCGACAGCGGTTATGAAATCCCGCATTCCGGAGGGGAATAAACCGCGAACTGTTTCCATTATATTTATATCCCTGTCGCGGGATGTTTCCACTAAAAAAACAACACGTCTTGCGCGTGAATTGATATGGAGTTTCTGTGAACGGTTCAGGATATCAACAAGCAGCAGATTGTCAAGGAGAAGGTTTTTGATAAAGTCGTCCTTGTCATAGCGCTCCCTGTAGGCAGTCAAAAGGTTGCTGACCTGGAAAACAACAATTTTTCCGATCTCCATGGCTTTTTCGGTATCGCCGTGCGCGACAACATAGAATGTTAATTCGCCGCTGTCAAAAACCTTGAAAAAGTGATTGTTTTTGATCAAACGATGATCATCATCAGACTCCGAAAACTCCCTGATGATTTCCGTGTAATCAGTATCATTCGAATCGGTGTATGCGAGAATGTTGGCTTCCCTATCCAAAACGGCCAATTCTATTTCGGTAATCTCTTTCATGCCGTTCAGAGTGTGCTGAATGATTTGATTGGATACCATTCCTGCCGCCTCCTATATCGTTATTAGCTTTTTCCGTTTGTCACTCCACTTGCCGTATTTATAGTAAATGATTCCGTCTATTCCACGTTGTATGCGTACGGCGCGTACCCTGAAATAATATGTTTTGTTTTTGAACAGGTTTGCGATCTTTACGGAATTGGTCAGTACATTACGCATCTGTTTGGTCGAGAAATCAGACGTCGGTGAGTATTGTACCTGATATTTTGAAACGTTCTTAATCTGTTTCCATTTTAATTTTACGGATTGCTTTTTAACATTTTTTATTGATTTTATACTGGTTTGACCGGGCGTTTTGATTGTGACGATATCCCCGGTATCCTGTGATGGAGGGGTGGCTGTTGCTGTCGGTCCTGCTGAAACTGTCGGTGATGCCGATGTCAGAGGAATTGCTGTTCCTATCGGGATAGCCGTTCCTATCGGGTAGCCCGGCGATATCGTTGGCAGGGGTGATGTGCTCGGTCTCGGTGAGCCTGAGGCGGTAACGCGGGGCGGAACCGTCGGAATATTGTTGAAAGGTGTCTGCGTTGGAACCGGCGTTGCGGTTCCGGCCGGGGTTGCATACGGATTATAAGGAGTGGGTGTGATCAGTGGAGACAATGATGCAGCCGGCGTATTTGTTGATGATGGTGTATGAGAGGTGACATCATGAAAGATATAAAATGATGTCCCGGTAGAAACATAAAGTTTGTTCGCAGCCTCGTACATACCGGTAAACGCTGTATTGCTGACGGGATTCAATCCGGTCAGCGCTGCGTCGCTCTGATACATGCCGTCGCTGCCGCTGACGTAGAGAAGTCCGTCCATTGTGCATACGCGTCGCGAAGAAACAACCGGAACTCTGTCAAAGGTCTCGATTTTCGTGCCGCGATCCCATCTTTTTACCTTGTTGTCCTCGCTGAAATAGAAATAGCCGTTCAGATAACCCATCTGTGATGTTATTTTGTTCTTTTTCGGATAATAGTTGTCAAATGAGTTCCCTAACGAATTTGTGAGGCCGGGGAAATGCAATGCATATTCGGATGTCAGGACATGACCGGAGGAAAATGCGCTCTCGTTAACCAACAGGTAGTCATGGCGGATGTAGTCCTTTTCCTGACCGTATGAACGGGTATCATCCCATGTCGTATCCACATAGTACCATGAATTATTGATATAGACCGCATTCCACGCATGGGTTGAACTGTCTAACACATAACTGGTTATCCCCATGGCACGGGCAGCCTGATTGAAAACAGCTGCATATGACTGGCAGACACCGAGACCATAGAGCATAACGCCTATCGGCGCGTAGTCCATTGAATATGATCCGGATCGTCCGGTCGCGTAGTCACCGAGAGCGACGATCTCGTCATGAAGATACAGTATGCGATCCGTCACTGTCATTGACGAGTCCCTGTTAGGGGTTTTGAGGATCTCATTCATTGTTGCCTCATAGTTTGAGGTGGTGGAGGCAATCTGTTCCTTCGCTACGGGACTGTAAACAGTCAGGGTGGCTGTCGCGTTTGTAATGGTCAGGTTTGCGAGAGTAAACAGACAACACAGTGAAGGATACATCGTGATCGATTGCTCGAGATAATACAGAGCATCAGCGGAATTGCCGGATGCGAGTACGCTCGCCGGCAGTTTGTTAGTCGGGATGTGAAAATCGATTTTTGTCCGGATATCAACCAGATTGTATTGTCCCGATGAGGAGCCGGCGTTCAGGGAGGCATTGATCGATGAGAGTTCTGATGCGGAAACGGTGCTGAAAACCGCAGCTGTTCCGGTTGTCCTGCCCATGGCTGCCGTCATCTGTTCGGACAGGAGAGCACCGAACGAGCTGACCTCTCTGTCATAAAAAGGTTCCGCTGTCGAGGTTGCTTGCTTCGCCTGATTGGACGCGGATTTATCCGGGGATGTTTTTTCGGAATATCTCGTTTCTGTGCGCAGATCTTTTATTCTGACATAACCGAAAACCCCGTTTTCACGAGGCTCTGCAGAGATATTATGTTTCCGATGGCGTATTCCGGAATTTAACGAAATGTCGGAAACGGTCGGATTTGTCAGTGACTTCGCGGAAACTCCGGCGGAAGTCGGAATCATCTGACCATAACCTGTTATGGATAAAAACATGCAGAGTGCCAGAATAACTGACAGGCGAATTCTGATATTTCTGTTTCTCATAGTCGCAATCCTCCGCAGATAGCATATCAAAAGGTTGTGGCACAGTATTGTCACACGCTGTTTGAAATTCGGTTGAAATTTTTTTAAAAAGTTGTTGTCAAATCGGACAAAGTTCGATATAATAGATACAAATATTCTATTTATCATGAAGGAGGTACTATCATGACTATTACAAAAACCGGCGAGGGTTCTGATCTTACGATTGCTTTGGAGGGACGCCTTGATACGACAACAGCACCGGATCTTGAAAAAGAGGTTCAGGAATCCCTTGGTGGGGTATCAAATCTGACATTTGACCTGAAGGCACTTGAGTATATTTCATCCGCAGGTCTTCGTGTGCTTCTTTCAGCACAGAAAATCATGAATAAACAGGGAGAGATGAAAATCACCGGTGCAAACGAGGCCATTATGGAGGTATTTGAGGTTACCGGATTTATTGATATTTTGAACATTGCCTGAGAGTTGACGACATCACAGGCCGGTGAATATCCGGCCTGTTTGGAGGCTTTTTATGAGTGATGAATTGCGTATCAGGGCTGATGTGAGTTTACTGGATGATGTGCTTGATTTTTTGAACACACACCTTGAGAGTTGGGATTGTATGCCCAAAACCCAAATCCAGATGGATGTCGCCGTAGAGGAGATTTTTGTTAATGTAGCGCATTACGCCTATGGAGTTGAGGGCGGAGGAGATGTCACTATACGGATTGATTTTGACGAGGAAAAACGGCAGGTTGCTGTCAAATTTACTGACAGCGGCGTTCCGTATGACCCCCTCGCAAAGGCCGATCCTGATGTGAATGCGCCGTTGGAGGATCGTCCGATAGGCGGATTGGGAATCTATATGGTCAAAAAAAGCATGGATGACATGCAGTATTCCCGCGAGGGTGATACCAACAATCTGACCTTGATAAAGAACTTGTAAGCACCGGATTATTCGGTGCTTTTCAAGGTTTATAGCAAGAGGAGGTTTTACGGGTACAGATGGCAGTTAAGTACGTATTTGTGACCGGGGGCGTTGTATCCGGTCTCGGAAAGGGAATCACGGCAGCGTCACTGGGAAGGTTGCTTAAAATGCGCGGCTATCAGGTGACGATGCAAAAATTTGATCCATACATCAATATTGATCCGGGTACCATGAACCCGATTCAGCACGGCGAGGTTTTTGTTACGGACGACGGTGCGGAAACAGATCTGGATCTCGGGCATTACGAGAGGTTTATCGATGAGAGTCTGACTAAACAGAGTAATGTTACTACCGGAAAGGTTTATTGGTCCGTCCTTTCAAAGGAACGCCGCGGGGATTATGGCGGTGGGACAGTACAGGTTATTCCGCATATAACGAATGAACTGAAAAGCAGATTTTACCGAAATGACGGATGTCCTGATACACAGATCGCAATCATTGAGGTAGGCGGTACTGTGGGTGATATTGAGAGCCAGCCCTTTTTAGAGGCAATACGCCAGTTTCAGTTGGACATCGGTCATGAGAACGCGATAATCATTCATGTTACGCTGGTACCATATCTGAGGACATCTGAGGAGTTAAAGTCCAAACCTACACAGCAGAGCGTTAAGGAATTGCAGGGAATGGGAATACAGCCTGACATGGTGGTGTGCAGGACAGAGATTCCGCTTGACAAGGCAATCCGTGACAAAATATCCCTGTTCTGTAACATACCGAATGATCATGTTATTCAGAATCTGGATGTCGAAACGCTGTATGAGGCCCCACTTGCAATGGAGAAGGAGGGTCTGGCACAGATAGCATGCAAATGTCTGCATCTTGATTGTCCGGAACCGGAGATTGATGAATGGCAGACAATGGTAGACAACATTAAAAACGTCAAAGACGACGTGACGGTTGCTCTTGTCGGAAAGTATACTGCTCTTCATGATGCGTATATCAGTGTTGTAGAATCTCTGAAGCACGGAGGGTATGCACATCATGTAAATGTTGAGATCAAGTGGATTGACTCTGAGGAGATCACAGAGGAAAATGTAGCCGGGTATCTCGGGGATGTGAGCGGTATTATCGTGCCGGGCGGTTTTGGCGAGCGGGGAACCGAGGGAATCATCACCTCCATTCAATATGCTCGCGAGAACAACGTTCCGTATCTCGGTCTGTGTCTCGGAATGCAACTGGGAATTGTCGAATTCGCACGTCATGTGATCGGTTGGAATGATGCTCACAGCGCGGAACTGGATCCATCTACGACGCATCCGGTTATTCATCTGATGCCGGATCAGGACGGAGTGGAGGATCTCGGAGGAACACTTCGTCTGGGTTCATACCCGTGCGTACTGGGTGAGGGGACACTTGCCAGGGAATTGTACGGGACGGATACAATACATGAGCGTCATCGTCATCGTTACGAGGTAAACAATTATTATAGAGATGATCTGGAGAAAAACGGAATGAAGCTTTCCGGGCTGTCTCCCGATAACAGGATAGTGGAGATGATGGAGATCCCGTCTCATCCGTGGTATGTTTCCACTCAGGCGCATCCGGAGTTTAAGTCACGTCCCAATCATCCTCATCCGTTATTTAAGGGTTTCATCGGCGCTGCGTTGAAATTTCAGGATTCGTAACAGTGAAGCAGAATCGATGTAACACAAGATTTCGGCAGCTCAAGTTGTTGATGAGTGTTTGCGCTTATAGAAGAATAGTCAGACAATTTGATTTTCGAACGACTGTACGACGACACGAGTAGAGTAAACCGATGGCTGACTTATCCACATTTTAAGTACCGATTTTTCGTAAAAAGTGACTTGTCAACAAAATTATAAACATTATCCACGAAAGTCGACCGATTTTTGATTAAAAATTTACTCATTTACAATTCGATAAGTTTTGAGTAAATGTCAGACAACTCGTCGATTTTCAGTGAGATTTCTAAAAAAAGAGTGTTGCCGAGATTGGTTTTTTGTTGTATAATATGTTCGGTAGGGTTGCAGTCCGGTTCTCTGAATGTGTTGGAGACCGGTGAGGAATATATCCGTGAACTGTGATTAAACAGAAAAATCATCAGTTTATGGAAATACGCCTGAGCAGCTCGAGGGACTTGAAATCAATAGTAAAGGAGACTTGCTTATGAATTTAGTTGTCAGCGGAAAAAACATTGATGTAACTGAGGGGTTGCGCGCCGCGGTCGAGGAGAAGATCGGCAAACTCGAGCGCTATTTCAATGAGAGTACAGAGGTTCATGTTACACTCAGTACAGAGAAGAGCCGTCAGAAGATCGAGGTTACCATTCCAATGAAGGGTACGATAATCCGTGCTGAGGAGACCAGTACTGATATGTACGTTTCGATCGATCTGGTTGAGGAGGTTATTGAGAGACAGCTTCGCAAATACAAAAACAAGTTGATTGATAAGGAGCAGAATGCGGCTCAGTTGTCTAAGAGTTTCATTGATGAGGATGCTTTTGACGAGGAGGAAATCGAGATCATCCGTTCCAAGCGGTTTGCGATGAAACCGATGGATCCTGAGGAGGCATGTGTCCAGATGGAATTGCTCGGTCACAATTTCTTTGTGTTCCGTAATGCCGATACCGAGGAGGTTAATGTCGTTTACAAGCGTAAAGGAAATACATATGGTTTGATTGAACCGGATTTCTGAGAAACAATTGATGATGCGAGAATAAAATGGGTATTTGCTCGGAGAACTTGTTCTCCACGGCAAATACCCGTTTTTTTATCCCTGCAATTCATCCAGCGTGAGTTCATAAGCCGGCAAAAACTCATTCATGAAATCATCCACGGCAGGGATGTCCATCGCCTGCAGCGTCGATTCCGTCGAGGAATACGCGCTTTCGAACTCACGATTTCCGCTTTTTCTCTCCTCAATGCATTTTATCAGGGCTGAGAGTTTGTCGGCAGCCTTGACGAGGCGCCATTCGTATGCCTCGAGAGACTTTTTATCGGAGTTTAAAGTGTCGGGATCCGTAGCGCCACCCTCGTCAAGTTTGTCGAGGAAATCCAGTGCCTCCTCCTCACCGAACAGCAAAGGTTTGTAGTATTTCTGCATGTCAGGCGGGAGTTTGTTCATCAATGTGTGGCTGGCGATGTTCTCGACTTTTTTGTAGGAGTGTTTGATGTCCTCATCATAGTACTTGACCGGCGTCGGCATGTCGCCGGTGATGATCTCACCGGCATCGTGATAGAGTGCCTTGAGCACGACACCGGATTCATCTACATCGATAGAATACCGTTCCTTCGATAGAATTGCGAGTCCGTGGGCGACCATGGCTACCTCCAGGGTGTGCTCGCTGACATTCTCCACGTGGGAGTTTCTCATCAGCGCCCAACGCGAAATGTATTTCATACGGGACATCATAGCGAAAAAGCTGTACATATCGTACCTCCTAATGTTCTATTGCATGGATATTTCGATTTCGACAGAGACAATGATTCAACAGGGCTCTTTTCAGTAATTTCATGATTCTACGGCTGTAACAAACGCCGCAGGAACTCACCCGTGTAGGATTCCTCACACATGGCAACCTCCTCCGGTGTTCCCTGTGTTATTACCGTTCCACCCCTGTCTCCCCCCTCGGGACCCATGTCGATGATGTAGTCGGCGGTCTTGATGACGTCGAGGTTGTGCTCGATCACGACGACGGTGTTGCCGCCCTCGGTCAGTCGTTGCAGGATGTCGATGAGTTTATGTACATCGGCAAAATGCAGACCGGTTGTCGGTTCGTCAAGTATATAGATGGTTTTTCCGGTAGAGCGACGCGACAGCTCTGTGGCGAGCTTGATACGCTGTGCCTCTCCGCCGGAGAGCTCCGTTGAGGGCTGCCCGAGCTTTACATAGGACAGACCGACATCATACATAGTCTGGATTTTTCGATGGATAGTCGGAATGTGTTTGAAAAACTCCAACGCTTCCTCTACGGTCATATTCAACACTTCATATATGTTTTTACCCTTGTAGCGGACATCCAGTGTTTCTCGGTTGTATCGTTTCCCTCCGCATACCTCACATGGAACATAGATGTCCGGAAGAAAATTCATTTCTATTTTCAGGATACCATCGCCTGCGCAGGCTTCACAACGACCTCCCTTTACATTAAATGAGAAACGTCCCTTTTTATAGCCCTTGGCTTTGGCATCGGGCGTGGACGCGAACAGGTCACGTATCATGTCGAATACGCCGGTATATGTTGCCGGGTTGGAGCGAGGAGTCCTTCCGATGGGCGACTGGTCGATCTCTATGACCTTGTCCAATTTTTCTATGCCGCGTATTGCCTTATGCTTGCCCGGAATCGTATGAGCGCGGTTCAGGTTTTTCAAGAGACTCTTGCAGAGAATCTCATTTATCAGCGATGATTTTCCTGAGCCGGATACACCGGT
>JAGABX010000001.1 GCA_017614395.1 Eubacterium sp. | reverse complement strand
TCATATGTTTTTGCCTTTACAAGTCTGTGTACATATTGCCGGATGCTTCTATATCCATGAATACTTAATCACATTATTTTTTAGCATTTACTGTCAGTTTCTGTAAAAAGCTGATGAAAAACGGGAGTGTTATCATGGCTGTCAGGACATCCGCCACCGGCTGAGCAATCTGTATTCCGAACAGCCCGAATGCCGGGACGAGAATGAACAATGCCGGAATATAACACAATCCGTTTCGCAGACATGACAGAAAAAGCGCCCGTCCGTTTTTCCCAATACTCTGAAAAAGCATGTTTCCGATAAAGCTGACCGGAACTAAAAACAATGATAATAACTGATATTGTAATGCCGGTCCTCCGATGCTGATCACTTCCGGATCACGCCTGAACAGTGCCACTAAATCATCCGCTATGAACCACCCGCTGACAGCTAAAACCACCATCAGTCCGGTCGCAAACACCCATGTGAAATACGCTGCCCGTCTCACACGCGCATAGAGTCCGGCTCCGTAGTTAAAGCCGCAAACCGGCTGGAATCCCTGGCCGATGCCGAGTCCCACCGCATACAGCATGAACGAGATCCTCATTACTACACTCATTGCCGCTATCGCCGCGTCACCGAACGGTCCCGCCATCCAGTTCATGGACATTGTTGCCGCTGCCGACATGCCCTGCCTTGCGAGGCTGGGAAGTCCGGTAACGATGATGTTGCCGATTCGATGAGGGGTGCTTTCTTCATTCCTCTGCATGGTTGCCGACGCGTCATTGCCATCTGCCGAATGCTGCAATCGGAGATTTCTGTTTGTAAACAGTCTCCGTATCTGCAGCCTGGTGACGGTCTTTTTCTGGAGGAACATCGACAGAAGCAGGGACATGCTGACATAATTTGACAGCATTGTTGAAATACCAACTCCCTCAATGCCCATTCCGAGACCGGAGATCGTCAGCCAGTCTCCGAAAACATTGAGCAGACCCCCGAGCACCAGCCCGATCATCGCGAGGCTCGCGCGCCCCTCATATCGCAATATGTTGTTCATGACGAAACTGCTCATCATCGCCGGGATTCCGCAGACTATAAAAATCCCGTATGTCCTCGCAAACGGTAATATAGTTTCCGAGCTGCCCAGGAGACGCATCAACGGTTCTACAAAAAACGAACCGAATAACGCCAAAACAACACCGGTAAAGAGGCTTACGAAAAAGGCGGTCGATGCGTAGTCACTTGCTTTTTCTGTTTCTTTGGCTCCGAGCAGGCGGGATATATTGCTGCCGCAGCCGTGCCCGAGCATAAATCCCAAAGCCTGAATAATACCCATCAGTGGAAAAACAATTCCTATTGCGCCGGTCGCGCTGGTGCCGAGTTTTCCGACAAAATATGTATCAGCCATGCTGTAAAAAGTCGTTACCATCATGCTGATGGTTGTCGGGAGCCCCAGCATCAACACCAGTTTTTCAACCGGCGTTTTTGTCATTTTTTCAAATTGTGAACCATATCTTTGTTTCATTTTATTCTCAGATTATGCTCCGTTCCTAAATTCAGTCAAATCTATTATCAAGCCTTCTTCGTATGTTTTCAGCAGGATGATACCTGAGTATTTACCAATTCCCTGAACCTGTCGCCGCGTTCCTCGAAATTTTTGAAATATCCATAGGAAGCCGCTGCCGGTGAAAGCACGCAGGCGCTGCCGGAAGGAGTGATTTGTTTTGCCAGTGAGACCGCCTCCGCCAGATCAGACACGAGATACATATTATTGATGCCTTCTGCTTTATTTTTCAAAACATCTGTACTGTCTTTTCCCGATTCTATCCCTGATGAGTCATCATTATCAATACTTAAATGATTCCCTCCGGCGAATGAATCCATCACCTCATCATACACCCTTTTCCCGGAGACATACATGCAGATAAAATTTACCTTTTGATTATCCGGAATAAATGAGATCAACGGGGAGTAATCAATCTCGCGGTCCATCCCACCGACCAGTACTGTTGCAACCCCCGGTACACTGTTTACCGCCTGGATCGTAGCCTCGGGAATAGTTGAGATAGAATCGTCATAATAACGCACGCCGTCTACCGTTCCGATGTATTGCAAACGATGCGGTAATCCCGGAAATTCCTCGACAGCCTTCCGTACCTCACTATCCTCCATTCCGAAACATATCTTTGCAACCTCTGCTACAAATGCAGCATTATAACGGTTATGCTCCCCGAGCAGATTCATTGCTTCGTCCGCATAGGGTTTAGCGACACGCAAAACTTTCGCCCGCGTGGAGAGCTCCGGCACATCGTTCCCCATAAAAAGATAATCATTTTCATCCTGAAATTCAGTGATATGACGTTTTGCCTGAAAGTAAGTGGCGCGATCCCCGTAGAAATCCAAATGATCCTCATACAGATTCAGAAATATAGAAATGTGAGGTGAGACACGGCTGTACGCTAACTGATGACATGACAATTCAAATACCGCAATCGAGTCGCTCGCCGCCATCTCATCATAAAAATCAAGGCACGGTACCCCGATGTTTCCGACGAGGTATGCCGTGCGTGGTTTTTTATCCAGCACATGATGGAGCAGTGATGTCGTCGTGCTTTTTCCTTTTGTTCCCGTAATACCGATTACGCGATCACGAAACGACTCGATAAAAAGTTCGGTCTGCGAAGTCAGTTTATCAAGAACAGATTTATCCGCCTGCGACGGTCCGGCGGACAATCGTTCCCACACCGGTTCTGCCAGACGTATCCCCGGACTTTTGAAAACATAATCATACGCGGACCAGTCAATCTCCTCCGGTTTTGCCTCGGACACATCGACAGATGCCGCGATCGGGTGCTTTTTAAAAAATGCCTCCGTCGATTTTCCCTCACGGCCGTAGCCCCAAATTAGTATATTACTGTCACGATATTTTTCCGGCAAATCCATACTTACTTCTCCTCAAACATAAACAGACTCGATGACATTATGCTTTTATCTGACTCACGGATGTTTTATCAAGTCAGCTTATTCAAAAACATGGATATATTTCTTCAAATACCTGGAATTTATTTACGTGCTGAATAAATCTCATCGTAGTTCTTAATGCACTGTTCAATGATTCGGACAGCCTCTACCGCGCCCTCGATATGGTCAACCTTTGTTTCCTTGTTCTCGAGGTTTTTGTAGATAGTAAAAAAGTGCTCTATCTCGTCAGAAATATGCTTCGGCAGCTGATCCATTTCCGTATAACTGTTATACATCGGATCACTGTACGGCATCGCAATTATTTTCTCGTCCCCGCGACCGCTGTCCAGCATTTTCATGACTCCGATCGGATAACAACGCACAAGAGTCATCGGCGCAATGTTCTCCGAACAAAGAACCAAAACGTCCAGCGGATCGCCGTCATCACCGAGCGTGCGCGGAATAAATCCGTAATTAGAGGGGTAATGTGTCGAAGTATAGAGCACTCTGTCCAGAATCAGCATTCCGGTGTGTTTATCCAACTCGTATTTCATTTTGCTTCCCTTGGATATCTCGATAACCGCGATGAAATCTGTCGGGAAAATCCGTTCTTTTTCAATGTCATGCCAAATGTTCATATTACCCTCCTTTACTAAAATCACTATGAAACTACTTCGCCTGCTCAGAATTACACTATGTTTTTTCTGACTGATAACGCGCGGTGTTATGAATGATACTTCCCGTCCAGAACATCCATCAGATATTGGCCGTACTGGTTCTTTTTGTAAATCTCATATCTCGCAAGCATGCCCTCGCGGTCAATCCAGCCATTTTCAAATGAGATTTCCTCTAAACAGCTGATCTTGCGGTGCTGATGTTTTTCAACGGTACGGACAAAATTTGATGCCTCTAACAGTGAATCATGCGTACCGGTATCAAGCCATGTAAATCCACGTCCCAAAAGCTTTACCGACAAATCTCCCGCCTCTAAATACACACGGTTCAAATCTGTTATTTCCAATTCGCCGCGGGCAGAGGGCTTGAGATTTTTCGCAAATTCAACAACCCTGTTATCATAAAAATATAACCCTGTAACACAATAATTGCTTTTGGGTTTTTGGGGTTTCTCCTCGATTGATATTACTGATCCGTTTTCATCAAATTCAACTATTCCGAACCTCTCGGGATCCTCAACATAATATCCGAAAACAGTGGCGCCGGACTCCTTTACTGCCGCCTCGCGAAGGATCTCCGTCAATCCCTGTCCGTGAAAAATATTATCGCCGAGTACCATCGCAACAGAATCTTTCCCAATGAATTCATCACCGAGAATAAATGCCTGAGCCAGACCGTCAGGACTCGGCTGAACCTTGTAGGACAACTCTATTCCGAACTGTGAACCATCACCCAGCAACTCCTCAAACCTTGGCAGATCCTCCGGTGTGGAGATGATCAGAATTTCGCGTATCCCTGCCAGCATCAATACAGACAGCGGATAGTAGATCATCGGTTTATCATATATAGGCAACAATTGTTTTGATGTTACCATAGTCAGCGGATAGAGACGCGTTCCCGAACCGCCTGCTAAAACTATTCCCTTCATTAGTTCTTTCCTTTCTTAATCAGCTTATTATTCAAGTCAACTATAATTCTACCTGTCAAAATAACCGGTTTCGACATTACTATATTGTATCTCTAATATACTCATAGATTATTATCTCTGTTTGAAACCTATTTCAATTTATATCCGTATGCCATTTTTCTTGCAATATAATTTGTACGACTGCTGGACCCGATCCTTATCTGACAGCAATATATCTTCTTCACTCATTCCTTCCGTCGGCCACTGAACTCCTATATCCGGATCATTCCACAGTATTCCGCCCTCATCATCAGGATGATAAAAATCGGTTACTTTATAGAAAAACTCTGCATACTCTGACAGCACCAAAAATCCGTGAGCAAAATTTTTCGGAATAAAAAACTGCCTTTTGTTTTCAGCAGATAATAATATCCCATGCCATTTTCCGAACGTAGGACTTCCCTCGCGCAGATCAACAGCAACATCAAAAACCTCGCCGTTGATCACACGAACTAATTTGTCCTGAGGATGATTGATCTGATAATGCAATCCTCTCAAAACACCCCGTTTGCTGGCGGACTGATTATCCTGAACAAATTTACAATCAATACCTGCCTCGATATAATCACGTTCATTATATGTTTCCATAAAATATCCGCGAGCATCTCCGAAAACAGCCGGTTCTATGACACACAATCCCTCAATGCCGCCGACGTTTTTTTCCACAGTTATTTTTCCCATCACTTCCTCCTGAATTCCTAAATGTATAAATGTCTAAACAATAATTCTCAGTTCAAAGCAACTTCGTACGGTATCTGGCTCCTCTGTTCCTGTAGAATTATTTTGGTGTCAATAGTTCTATCGGCTGAAATATTCGACTATTGCCGCTTCCCAATCTTGCATCGGCGGGAACCCGTTCATGCGCAACATTTCATTTTCCAGAATAGAAAATGGCGGCCTTGCTGCCGATTCCGGATTTCTCTTTTTATACTCCATACTGCTGATAGGGATCACCCGCGTTGATTTACCCGCCAGTTCAAATATCTTCATCGCAAAATCCGCCCAGCAGACCTGCCCCTCACATGTGGCGTGATAGAGACCATAACATGTTGTCGGCTCCAACCTGTGAATCACCCGCGCGAGCTCGACAGCCGAGGTTGGCGATCCGAACTGATCATTTACAACGGATACTTCATCATGCGTTTCGGACAATCGCAACATCGTCTGTACAAAATTTTTGCCTTCTCCGTAAAGCCACGCAGTACGAAGCATGAACCAACGATTTGAAAACTGACGGACATACTGCTCACCTGCCAGTTTGGACTGTCCGTAGGCGCTTATCGGATCCGGTATTTCCGATTCTGTCATTGGATTCGGATCTGTTCCTGAAAAAACATAATCCGTCGAAATATGGATCAGCTTGGCATTGATATCATTTGCTGAAGCTGCGAGGTTTCTGGGGCCCAGCGCATTCACGCGATAGGCGGCGTCATAATTTGTTTCACACCCATCCACATTCGTAATAGCTGCGCAATTGATGATAACATCCGGGCGCTCACTCATGACGAGATCATGAACCTGAGCCGCATCGGAAATGTCCAACGCGATGCCTCCGGGAACATTGTCAATCACTCCTGCCATGTCCGTCAGGATAAACTTTACCTCATCCCCGTATTCCGCCTGAAGAGCATGTCCCAACTGCCCACTGCAGCCTGTCAGTAAAATCTTTCTCATAACCAATCACCTCTAAAAATGCTGGTTTACCTAATCTGATCCGTACGCGGTCGACAACTTTTTATTGACACGCCAATCAACCGGATCTACACTATCTGTTTCCGTACATTTCCTCATAGTAGTTCTGATAATTTCCCGAGGTCACATTTGCAAGCCATGCCTCATTTTCGAGATACCATGCGATCGTTTTTTTAATTCCGTCCTCAAATTTCGTCTCCGGCTCCCAACCGATCTGCTCGCGGATTTTGTCCGGCGCGATAGCATATCTCCTGTCATGCCCCTTGCGATCGGTGACGTATTTTATCAGATCCTTGCTCACATTTTTGCGACGTGGATCCGACTCCGGCAATATCTCAAGCAATGTTTCTATCACAATATTGACTATCTCAATATTTCTCTTTTCATTGTGTCCACCGATATTGTAGGTTTCAAAAAGCTTTCCTTTTTCCTGAACCATATCAATGCCCTTCGCGTGATCATCAACATACAGCCAGTCGCGTATGTTTTTCCCGTCACCGTATACCGGAAGCTCCTTGCCCGCCAACGCATTGTTGATCAGCAACGGAATCAGCTTCTCCGGAAACTGGTAAGGTCCGTAATTATTCGAAGTGTTGGTAATATTCGCCGGAAAATGATACGTGTCCATATACGCCTTTACCAGCATGTCCGAACCCGCTTTGCTCGCAGAATACGGGCTGTGTGGATCATAGGGTGTTGTCTCATAGAAAAAGCTCTCGCCGTCATCAGGCAACGAACCGTAAACCTCATCAGTCGAAACGTGGAGAAACTTTTTCCCATCCCTGAATGTTCCGTCCGGAAGCTCCCATGCCGCCTTCGCGCAGTTGAGCATAACCGCGGTACCAATAACATTCGTTTGAACAAATACTTCGGGATTGACTATTGATCTGTCAACGTGCGACTCCGCCGCAAAATGAACGACTCGGTCGATATCATTTTTCTCGAATATCTCGCGAATCGCGGCGCTGTCGGTAATGTCCGCCCTTATGAATGTATAATTGTCGCGGTCCTCGATATCGCGGAGATTTTCAAGATTCCCCGCATACGTTAACTTGTCCACATTGATGATGCGGATCTCATCACCATATTTTCGAAACATGTAATGGATGTAGTTCGATCCGATAAATCCGGCGCCGCCGGTCACTAAATATGTTCGCATGGCATCTGGCTCCTTATGCTCATTTTCTGTCTGATAATCCAAATACACAGACATATAGAATTATACCTTTTTTCCGCCGGTATGTCAAGTTTGGGCATAACTGAAGATAGCGTTTATAATAAATATGTTGACAAACGCATACACAATTATATATACTATCGTTAGTTTTCGTGCGAAGAAACGCTTTTATCAGTGTTTCCTTAGAGTAAATGATTCTGCAATGCCGCATTGATTATCAGATAAAGCATCAAATTACAGGGGTGAGCTGCCATGAAAGAAAAAACAACTCTTACATTTACCGGGGATATAGGTTTTGATCATTATATGAGTGAGAAATGGAACGATAATGATTTGGTTGACCCCGCAATCAGAGACATATTCCGTAATTCCGATCATGTGGTCATCAACGTAGAGGGACCGATCGTCGATCCGGAGGCGGAACTGGTAAAGGCTGCGGAGATGCGGCTGATGCACACTATCAATCCCGCATCGGTACCCTTTTTGAAAAAGCTGCCGGCTGACATCTGGAATCTGTGCAATAACCACATTATGGATGCCGGTCCGATAGGACTATCAAGCACGCTGGATATCGCCCGGGGTGAGAACATCAGAACAATCGGTGTCGGTATGGATATAAATGAAGCTGCCGAGCCGCTGCTGCTCGATGAGGCCGGTGGTATCGGCATGTTCGCTGTCGGCTACCAGAGAGGCTGCAAACCGGCCGGACCGGACAAGGCCGGGTGTCTGAACTGGGCGGATTTTGACGTGATTCAGGACACAATTAACAAAATCAAGTCAAAATGCCGCTGGTGTATCATCGTCTCTCACGGCGGTGAGGAATTCACCTCTCTCCCGTCGCCGTACACACGGGACAGGTATCTGAAATATCTCGAGATGGGTGCAGATATCATAGTATGCCACCACCCGCATGTGCCGATGAATTATGAAATAATTGATCATAGCAATCTCCAATGCCATGCTTCCGATTCGGATTCGGATTTACACGGTAGCACAGGAGGTTTCAGCACAGAAAAAGCAATCTTCTACTCGTTGGGAAATTTTATTTTTGACACTGATTACCAAAGAGCCCAGTTTAACACAGAAAAAGGAGTTGTCCTGAGCCTGAGCCTGACTCCGGAAAGCTATGATTTCAATGCGTACGGGATTAAAATCGATCGTGATAAAGAGCGCGTCGCAGCCGCAGATCTCCCTCTGATATTTGAGAACGTACCGGCAGATGAATATGAAAAATTAGCTCCGTTATCAGCAAAAGCATTCGTCGAAGCCACAAAAAAACAACAGATGTTTCTCTATCCCGACGAATACAAAAATGCCGACGCTGCCAAGTGGGAGGAAAATTTCATGAAACCCATGCGCAGCGGTCGCGTCCCCGGCGAAGCGCTGGATTTTCAGATTATTTGTCCGTTTGCGGAAACCGCGGAGCAGGGCGCGTGGAAAGACAGCAAACTTGAGCATGTAAAAAAATACATAC
Source organism: Eubacterium sp. (assembly GCA_017614395.1). GTDB lineage: Bacteria > Bacillota > Clostridia > Lachnospirales > Lachnospiraceae > Eubacterium_F. The sequence goes on along the minus strand of JAGABX010000001.1, from coordinate 11,227 downwards.
TTGAGCAATTATGATTACTTACTGAAATCCTTGTAGACACCGATCTCAACATCTGAACCTTTGATACTGACCTTGACGTCATCGGCGATATTGGCCATGATGGATTTCTCCAGCTCATCCCATTCTTCGTTTGCCTCATCTGAATTATATTCACCGACAACAGCCTTGTATTTTTCCAAGGACCATGTGTGTGCCTCAGCTGCATAAACACTCGGTCCTCCCATGTTCAACAGTCCGGCGGATGCCCCGACTGCGGGAGAATCCATTCCTACCATAACAGCGCCAATAGCGTTTTTCAATCTCCCCATGAAACCCTTGGCCGCCTCATTCTTTTTCGAAGATGATGCATCTATAAACTGCATCCTGACTTCCTGTGTCATATTCACTTTCGCGAACAATTTCAGAACAAATGATTGTCCGTTGTACTCGACCCACCAATCTGCCGAGTATTCGCCTGTTATTCCGCGCATCATTCCGAGGAGTTCCTCTGTCATCAATTGCAGGTGCAGGTTTTCCTTTGGTGACAGACCGGCATTATCTCCCAGTTCTGAAACGACCTGTACCGCCTCCTTCATTCCTTCTCCATGAGTGCCGATTTTAATCACGTCTGTTTTCATAATCATTTCCTCCTTCACTAATCGCATCATTTTATCTGATTTCCATAGCATAATCTCTCAAGTAGACTTTTGCATCGATAACCATATTGGATATTAATTAAACCCGAAAAATCTCTGTGCCAGCGTGTATACTAAACGAATAAACCCATTGCCGAGTTTTGACCGTAACTGCCCTCCCTTGCACCATAGCCTCTTGTTTACAAGCTTGTACATGCCACGGTTTCGTTTCAGATAATCCCAGAGTTCATCCCGCGTCCTGAGACTTTCCTTCGTTCCGATCTTGACGAGAAGTGCAGTAGACACCAGCATGATCATCCCGAGATATTTGACCATATAATTCTGCAATCTCTCGTTTTCTATCCGGGTCAGGTCATGCGCATCAATCATCAGTTTGTTTACCCGAAGCTGCTGATCGATTCGGCTGATCATAACGTTTTCGTTTACCGACTGATCCTCCCTGCCGATATAATAACGATACAGATCGACGTCTAAATAGTATAATGTTTTTATATAAGGGAACGGTATATACGCAAATAAATTGTCAACATAAAAAGTATGTTCCGGAAGTACCATCCCGCTGTGGCGTAACATTTTTGTACGATAAATTACCGAGTGCATTAATATATTCTGGGACATGTTAAAATGCTTGCACTGATTCCATGTAAATATCCGTCCCACAGGCATCACATTGGTAAATCCGATAGATTTACTTTTGTGTTTACTCAGTTTTTCATATACATAATTACACAAAAACATATCGACATATTTACGACTGTTTTTCAAATCCCTCAGAATGTCCAACACTTGTAAAAAGGCTTCCCTGTCTACCCAGTCATCACTGTCCAAAACCTTGAAATACATTCCTTTTGCGTTCTGTATACCGGTATTGACCGCGCCACCGTGACCTTTGTTTTTTTGGTGTATCGCGCGAACAATGGCGGGATACTTTTTCTCATATGCATCAGCTTTCTGCGGTGTCCTGTCCGTTGATCCGTCATCGATCAGCAGGATCTCGATTTCCTCTCCTCCGACCAGCACCGTTTCTATTGCATGATCCATGTATTCCTCTGAATTATAGCAGGGAATTGTTACAGTTAACAGTTTCATTATTCACCTCAAACAGGCAGTTTACCTGGTATTATTTATTCGGATAATTCATTTAAACCGACTCTGAATCTGTGGATATGATCACCGGTCAATCAACTCCCCGGCTACCGTCAGGGCCCGGTCGACTATGGCGTCGATGTTATAATATTTGTATTCTGCGAGCCGCCCCAGCAACGTCAGTCCCACCCGTTCAGCCAATGCGTGGTACTTTTCATACAGAGCATTATTGGCACTGTTGCTGATTGAATAGTACGGAATCTCACCCTCCGCTCCGGTATAGGCAAACGGGTACTCCCGCACAACCGTCGTTCCGTCCGCGTCCCAATCACCGGACAGGTATTTAAACTCTGTTATTCGCGTGAAATCCTCACTGACAGTATAATTCACAACACCATGGCTCTGATACTTTTTCTCATCATAATGTTCAAAATCAAACCGTAACGAACGATACGGCAACCGACCGAAACGCAGGTCAAACAGTTCATCAATCGCGCCTGTAAAGATCACTTTCCCGTTAAACGGCTCGCCCCGGTATCTGATGAAGGATTTCCGTTCATCGGAATCATTGTTCCCGGATGACTGTCCCTCGCTATAGTGCGCCGTTTCGTCTGAAATACCGAACTGCAAAACATCCTTCGCGTTCCGGTTTAGCCTGACAGTTATGCCCGAATGATCCAGCATTTTTTCAAAAAGCGCCGTGTATCCGTCACGCGGCATTCCCTGATAAGTATCCTGAAAATATCTGTTATCACGAGACAGAACTATCGGAACGCGTCCGGACACTGCCGGGTCTATCTCCTCGGGAGTCTGACCCCACTGCTTCATCGTGTATTTCAGGAAAATGTTTTCGTATATATAATCAGCTATTTTTTTCAGGCGGGGATCATCGGCCTGCCTCAGCTCCAAAATCGGTACACGCGCACCCTCTCCGAATTTTTCTATCAACACTTTTTCGAGAACCGGAGCCTCATCACCGAATACCAGCTCCAATGTGTTTAAATTAAAAGGAACGGGAATCTCACTGTCTCCGACCGCCGCAACAACCTCGTGACTATAGTCGTACCACTCCGTAAAACGGCTCAGATATTTATAAACCCGTTCTATATTTGTATGAAAAATATGAGGTCCGTATTGATGGATGGTTATTCCGTATTCATCGCGATAATCATAGCAGTTCCCACCGATGTGATCGCGCGTATCCATCACGAGGACCTGCTCATCTCCGCGTTCCGCAAGTTCCCTGGCAACCACTGCTCCGGCAAAACCGGCGCCGATTACAATCGAGTCATAATTGCTCATATATCTCCCCCCCTGATAATCTCCAGAATTTCAGAAATTCTGTCCGGTTCAGCACTCGAAACAGTATATGCCTGCTTTAAGTCCTCTGTGACAGCCCGCATATTTTCCTCAATAACATCCAAAGGTCTGTCCGGGCATCCCTGTGAACCCCCGTAAATCGTCGCGACAACATCACCGGTATGCACCTCGTCGCCTAACTTTTTATGCATTATTATTCCGGCGCGCATGTCTATCACGTCCTCCTTGGTCGTGCGTCCGGCGCCGAGCCGTCCCGCAGCCAGTCCAAACTCCATTGTGTTGATCATGCTGATATAACCGTCACTCTCCGCAATGAGTTCACATTGTGCAGGCGCTGTCGAAAATTTCGACGGATCATCAATATAGGATACGTCTCCGCCCTGAGCGCTGATCAGTTCACGGAATTTTACCAGGGCGGAACCGTCGGCGATCTTCCCACGTGCAATCTCCATACCCTGCTCATAGGAGAGTTTATGAGCCAGACTCTCATCTGTCAAAGCACCTGTCGTGTTCGCGGCTCCGCTCGCCAGCGAGATCATCATCCCGGCTAATGCAAAGCACACTTCTCGCAGATCCTCAGGTCCACGCCCGTGCAACACCTCGATTACTTCCTTCACCTCGAGGTTATTTCCTATTGCGTGTCCCAATGGCTGGTTCATATTTGTCAGCATCGCAACCGTCTCGCGACCTGCGCCGTTACCTATAGCAACCATCCGTTTTGCCAGTTCACGCGCCCTGTCGATATCCTGCATGAATGCGCCGCTGCCTACTGTCACATCCAATACGATTTTATCTGCGCCTGCAGCTAACTTTTTACTCATGATGGAGGACGCGATCAGAGGAATGCTCTCGATAGTGCCGGTCACGTCACGCAACGCATAGAGTGCCTTGTCCGCCGGCGCCAATTCGCCCGACTGTCCGATCACACTGATCCCGTGCTCACGCACTGTTCGGAAAAAGTCCTCCATGGGTAGTGTTGTCCGGTACCCCGGTATGGATTCAAATTTATCAACTGTTCCTCCGGTGAATCCGAGCCCACGACCACTCATTTTCGCAACCGGTATACCACAGGCAGCCACGATCGGTCCGATGATCATCGTTGTTTTGTCCCCGACTCCGCCGGTTGAGTGTTTGTCAATTTTAATCCCCGGGATCGGCGACAGATCCACAAGCTCGCCTGAATCCCTCATTGCCAATGTCAGAGTGGTAATCTCGCGGTCATTCATGCCGCTGTTATATATTGCCATCAGCATAGAGGACATCTGATAATCCGGAATATCACCGGATATGTATCTGCTGATCATTTCCTGAATCTCATCATCAGTCAGCTCGCCGCCGTCGCGCTTTTTAATTATCAGATCAACCATTCTCATGATTTGACTCAACCTCCCCGTGACTTTACTGTACATTGTTTTTCATATATCAAGACTTTTTACACAGAGTGTTTTTCGTCCTACAAGGCGCATGAACGCGTCATAATACCGGATTTTATCATTCATTATAAATTGCATACATTTTTACCGCCTCGCGATAATACCTATATGCTTTCTTTTTATTCTTTTTAATCCCTATGCCGTTATAGTAACAGGATGCCAAATGCCACAACGCATCCGGACAACCGTAGGCGCCGGAACGCAGGAAATATTTCACTGCCTTTTTATGAGACTGCGAAACTCCCCTGCCGTGAAAGTAACACATACCGAGTGCGAAAAGTCCCCATTCGTCCTCGAGCCGGGCTGCTTTTTTATACCAGCGAACAGCCTCCGTATAATCCGTCTCAGGCGGATTAATATCATCGTAATAATATCGGTCACCCAACATACACATTGCAGACGCAACACCCGCCTCGGCGGCCTCCTCATAAAAAGATTCCGCCAGGGCAACATTTCTGTCGACTCCCTCACCCTGCAGGTACAGATCACCAAGTCGCCACAATGCGTCACGACACCCCAGTCGGGCTGCTTTTTGAAAATAATCAATCGCCAGGTCCGTATTCTGGTCTATCCCTATACCGAGATACGCACAATCACCTAACCGGCGGAATGCCATTGCATAATCACCGTCTGCCGCTGATTTATACAGCCGGATTGCCGTGGGTATGTCAGGTTCTACTCCCTCACCTGCAAACAGGCAGTCTCCGTACAAAACCTGTGCGGGAACGTATCCATGAGCGGACGACCGGCGATACCAGTATGCCGCCTCCTCGAGATCCTGACGAGTATCCTTCACTTCATAATAATCATCACCTACGGCATATAACAACACGCCTCCGGGTCCACAGGGACCGGTCAGCCGTCCGACCGCTGCGCCGTAAAGTTGTTTGCGGGCCCTTTTTTTAGCGAAACCTAAACAGCACAAAAACCCCATAACGCACTGGGCTCGTTCATTACCCTCGCGTGCGGTCTTACGGAGTTTTTTTATCGCCACATTTCGTTCCTCGGGGGTACGCGCGGTCTTCAGCTCTTTGAGAATGGGGAGTTGTTTACCGGTCACTCCCGTAACACGTGAAATCTGTTTGTTTAAGGAAATCCGTTCCCACTGCATAATAATACAACCTCGATCAGGAATTATTCAGGAATCAATTTACTCAGCCACCCTGTAAATTTCGTAATAAATCGATGTTATTTGAATCGATATTGTTTGAATCGATATTATTCCGGGGAATCTCCCTCCTCAGCCGACGCCTCCGTCCCCCTCACGGCGATGCTCAGTCCGCATGAAGAAAAAATGGTCTGATTCATCTCTAAATCGTATTTCAGTTCAAGAGTAAATCCATTGTTATATATTGTTTTCTGTGCAAACGAAGTATGTACTCCGATTTCAAGTTCACCGACCGGAGTTGAATGATAACTGACAGTTTTGTGATTCGGAATAAAAACCATGTGTGAATCAGCATCATTTCCCTTGATCAGTTCGATCTGTGACTCGCCGATCCGCAGGAGATTGTTTACAACCTGAACCTGCCCGGTCTCATCGGCATCCACTACCTCCTCATATGTCAGGCAGTCAAATCCGTCCTCGTCCTGATAGAGCTCACCTACGGAGATTACCTCTATCGGGTCGAGTTCGCCTGTTCCGTAGTCGTGACGGCTGCTGATTTTTATCTTCACCTGTTCTTTTTCCATTTTCATCCCCCATTTCAGAGTCATTATTATTGACCCCGGTTTTTCATAATCCTGCGTAAAATACCGAGATATTTGAAGTCGGCAGTACCGGCCAAATATTCAAACAAAAACTATAACATATAAATCGGAATCTGTCAAACTCTGTTTCTATCCTCGGTTTTCATGCGAAGAAACGCATTAATCGCGCGTTTGTCGAATAAAACGTTTACTCTTGAATCACAGCACGGAACCACTCATAAAACTTTGTCCGGTCAACATTTTCAGTCAGTGCCACATGGTAATCATAATCATTTCCGGCAACATCATAGGTAAAGCCCTTTTTATAGAATATAACCTGGCCATAGGTCTCGCCCGGTTCCGTGATGCAACTGCCGTAAACCGGGATTGATTCCGTTGTGAAATCCGGATCCAGGCAACACATCATGGCGCAACCATCGCAATCCATCGACTTATCCGGCGATCCGTTAGCTGCATCGAATTCACGGAGCTTTCTGAAGGAGGTAGCGATGAAGTACCCAACGTCATTCAGGTTTTTCAGCGCCTCAAATTGCTGATCTGTCAATCGCGTTCTCCCGCCACATACATCGAGCCCGACTACCGTTATGGGAATGCCTGACTCCAGCATAACCCGATAGGCCTCCGCGTCATGGTAAACATTGAATTCCGCTACCGGCGTGGCGTTCCCCGGACCGAGCCCTGACGTTCCCATCGACCATATCCTCCTGACCTTTTTCATGGTCTCGGGATTCCTGTCAATGGCATTGGCTATGTTCGTAGCAGGTCCGATTGAGACAATTTCGACCTCGCCCGGGTTGGCAGCCACGGTTTCCAAAATAAATGATACGGCATCCTTCTCCTGCGCAGTACCTTTCGGATGGATGAGATCCGCATCTCCCATGCCGTCCTGTCCGTATACGGAATAAGCATGTATCTCCCTTCCGCTGTATGTCGTCGCAGCGCCCCTGTAAACCGGCGCGTCACTGCCGGCTATTTCTAATGCCATCAGCGCGTTTTTCGTGCTCTGTTCCAGATCCACGTTGCCAACGAGCGTGGTCACTCCCAGTATATCCACCGATTTACTCATCGCAGCAAGAATAATGGCGGAGGCATCATCTGCGCCGGTATCTGTGTCAATTATTATTTTTTTGTAAGGAAATTTGGGAAATTCGGTTGACACAGCCTCCTTGGACGGAACCGGTCCGCAAGCACATAGAAGCAGTGCAATAATAAGGACTATGGCTATGAATGACTTAGTTATTTTCACTCCGTTCCGCTCCTTCATTAACTCTATAGTTTTTAACTTTGAGGATTGTATTTGTTATTTAACGTAAATGGCAATCACAAAATGTGCGTTTTTACTTCTGATGATATGATCTACTGTGAATGTCAGAACTTCAGCTGAGCATGGTCTCAGCCTACCGCTCCCGCCGGCAGCACCCAGCCGCTTCCCTCACAGTTATCGCAAGGTTCTCCGTTCACGAGGCCGGTGGCATGACAAACAGGGCAAGGTTCCCAGCCGGTTCCCTCCGGCGGAGCCAGCGTCGCTGTTGGTTTCGTCGTTGAAATCGGTGTGGTTGTCATAACCGGCGCAGTGGGTTTAACCGGGGCCGATGTGTTAACTGGAGTAGTACTGACAACCGGAGACGATGTGACTGATGGATTTCCGGACGGTGGGGCTGTTACTCCCGGACCGGCAGATGCCGTCGGCGCAACGGACGGTACAGGTGTAGTGTACGGAACGCCGGTTGGTCCCGGTGTGATATTCGGCTCATAGGTTCCCGCAGGATTCGGGGTACCAAACAGTAACTCCTCCATTTCATCCAAAGTCATCCCGTGGTAATTAGCCCAATACAGACTGCGGTCACGAACCAAAACTATCTTGTAAACCTTTTTCAAATCCGCGGTCCGGAATTTTGCCGTCGCACGGAATACACCCTGCTGCTCTGTTGCGTAGGTATCACTAAACTCTCCGGTCAGAGTCGTGTCATTGTTGAGCACGCGTCCGTTTTTATCCAGAAGTCCTGCAAAAAACTGAATATAGGCGTCAAAGTCGTCCCGGGTATGTGCCATACGGAATACCACCTCAACAGAGTTGGTGCTGCCCTCCGGACGAATCAGAAAATTCATAGGCGTAATCGTCACATCCGGATAGGTGACAGAGACTCCGACCTCGTTGGAATAGAGGAATTCGATCTGAGTGGTGAGGTCGCGCACGTTAACCATCCAGACTGTCTTTTTCTTGCCCGACTTCGCCATTATTTTAGCCGTCCCGGCCGCATTTCCGACAATGATTGCCGCGTTTTTTCCCTTTTTTCTGACAGAAACAACGTTTTTGTTGCTCGTACGGAACGAGGCCTGTTTCTTTCCTGCCACCTTAAGCGTGCGGGATTCTCCGATGCATATGGATAACTTTTTATTCTTCGGTTTGCCGGCTGAGACCGCCTGCGGTATGGCCAGAATCTGCAGCAGCATCGCAAATACTAAAACTATAGCTCCTGTTTTGACGGAAACATGATATGATTTCATTTGATCCTCCTATACTCGATGGAAACGCCAATTAATGAGTTTACCTGCGCGAAATGCCCTCCTGTGCGATTTTGCACATGATTACATATCTGAAATAAATATACCACTATCCCGTCCGTCTGTAAAGAAAAAGATAACGAACGGGATACTTGTTTGGGTTGACAACATTGCAAGAGAACTGTAAAATGGAAAACATGAGTGGCAAAACGAACTCCGTTTTCCGACATAGAAAGACACAGACAAACAACGGACACACAATGGAAAGGGAAGAATCAACTATGCTTGAAACAGGTATTCGAGGCGAACAAACCGAAACCGTTCGCGAGGAAATAACAGCTGCACGTATTGGGAGTGGCGAACTGCCGGTACTGGCCACACCGGCCATCATCGCGTTAGCTGAGAAAACCGCATGGACGAGCGTCGCAGATGAACTGGAGGATAGCCAGGGCACGGTCGGCTCCCGCGTGGACATCGCCCACATCGCACCGACACCGGTGGGGCAGGACATCCGTTGCGAGACGGAGCTGACTGAAATAGACGGGCGCAGGCTCGTATTCACTGTTACAGTTTTTGACGAACGTGGCAAGGTCGCAGAGGGTACGCACGAAAGGTTCATCATTGAAAATACAAAATTTATGGAAAAAGCAAATCGATAAAACGAGTATCCATCATAACCTAATAGCAGGTTATTAAGCTTATCAGACAAAACCGAACAAGCAGAAGGGAAGTATATATGCCAAAAACAATTTTATGCTATGGTGATTCCAACACATATGGGTTTGATCCGCGAACAGGATTCCGATATCCGAAAAACGTGCGTTGGACCGGTCGGCTCGCTGCATTACTGGGAGAGGAATACTGCGTGATTGAGGAGGGCTGCAATGGTCGTACAACCATATTTGACGATCCGTTTGAGGGATGGAAAAACGGCCTCGATTATCTGAAGCCGTGCCTGAATTCCCACAAGCCCGTGGATATTGTAATTCTGATGCTGGGTAGCAATGATTTGAAGGAAACTTTCCATGCGTCACCACAGGCCATTGCCGACGGCGCCGGAACGCTGGTTGAAACGATACGGGATTTTACCCGGGAAAAACAGGGCTTCATCCCACAGATCATTCTGGTATCTCCGCCGGAAATAGGAAAGAATATACGAAACTCCGCGTTCTACGGGAACTTTTTAGAGAACGCCATCGAGCGCTCCAGACAGTTCCCCGGTTGTTATAAAAAGATAGCTGACCGCTACGAGTGTATATTTTTAGATGCGGCAAAACACATCCACCCGTCCGATGTTGATTCACTTCACTTAGATCCGGAGGGACATGAGAAGCTCGCCACGGCACTGTATGATACGATCATGTACCGAACAATGGTTTGACCGTATGAAGGATAACCGTGCAATAGCATTCCCTATCCGCTTCAATCGTATATCCTTTTGGATTCTGCAAATCAGAGATGGGCTTTAATCATCGTTTCCTTATTTCACTGAGATTTTTACCGTTACCATTTTGTTCAGTGGTTTGTAGAACTGACTGCCGGTTACCTTTACCTGAACCTTTACTGTGTATTTCCCGGCTTTGGTTCCTTTCTTAACTGTGACCTTGCCGGTCTTTTTGTTCACCGTTATCTTTTTATCGCCCTTCACTTTTGCATAGGAGACATCACCCTGTGCGTTTTTCACAGTTACCGGGCGGATCGTAATAGCTTTTTTCTTTACCTTTTTAGCAGATACTTTTGCGTTCTTTGTTGTGACCTTGGCCGTATTCTTTACCTTGACCATGATGATGTTATAGAAATCACTGTAGTCATAACTTCCGTCCGCGTTAGTCTTCACCCACTCCTCAGTGAGAGGTGCGCCGGCCTCGACATCCATCCAGGTTTTGGGCGAGGAGAAAATATTGGCACCGGAGAGAACAAACTTCATGGAATCCGTGTGATTCATCATGTATACCAGGCATGTACCTCCTCCGCTGGTCTGACCGTAAACCGGGATTCCGGCATCAGCAGCCATACACGGCAACGCGTTCCCGCAGGAGAACGATACGATTGATGTAATCACCTTATAATCAAAGTCATACTTCACAGCATCATCTTTTTCATCAAATACCCCGTCCTGATTCATATCAGCCTTTACCGGCATCGCAACTCTGTTTCCTGTTTTGGCATTTTTAAAATATAAAGTTCCATCACCTGTTATCAACTTCATCATATAAGCTAAAACTCTTTCGTCGCCACCGCCGTTGCAGGACAGATCAAACCAGAACTCCTTCACACCGTGTGATGCCGCGTGATCTAAAGCTTCCTTAAGCAGAGGTAACACTTCTGCTTTAAACCGATCAAAGGAAAATACTCCCTTATCTCCAACCTGCAGATAAGACGCATTATCCCACTCCTTTACGATATGCGGATTTCCGGTATAGGCTTCATTTCTTGCCATAAAGACAGGACCCTTTACAGCCTCAGTCGTCATAATAAGAGCATTGTACTTATCAGAATCTTCCGGAAATCTTTTTACGCGGTTTTCATCCGACCACT
>JAGABX010000032.1 GCA_017614395.1 Eubacterium sp. | reverse complement strand
GGCGGCGTCAGATTCAATGCGGAAAACAGATCATCCTGCGGCGGATAGATGGTTTTACTGCCATATTCTTCCGAAATAAAAGAATAGAGTCTACGATAATAGTCTTTCGCAAACTCTGCCTTAAGTTCATTTTGCCATGCGGCACTTAATTCAGCCATAAATTACCTCCTGACATCTATCCCTCTCTCAGCCAGATACTCCTTCAGCTCGGTGATCGGTAACTCCTTGAAATGAAAAAGTGACGCGGCGAGAACAGCATCCGCCTTCCCCTCTGTCAGAGCCTCATAAAAATGCTCCTTTTTCCCCGCTCCACCGGATGCGATCACAGGAATACTCACGCAGCTAGATACGGCACGTGTCAGCTCGATATCGTATCCGTCCTTGGTTCCGTCACAATCCATACTGGTGAGGAGAATCTCTCCGGCGCCTAATCTCTCAGCAAGCATCGCCCATCCGATGGCATCAATATCCATGTCAACCCGACCGCCGTTTTTAAAAACTGTCCAACCGTAATGTCCCTCCAGCTCCGATGACACCGATTCCGAAGGTGTACCCGAAACCGGAATTCCGGCTATCGTCATGTTTTCATAATCAATTTCGGCCGGTTTTGTGCGGCGTTTGGCATCTATGGCGACAACTACGCATTGTGAGCCGAATTTCTCTGCCGCCTCGCTGATCAGCTCCGGATTCATCAGCGCAGCCGAATTGACCGCCACCTTGTCGGCACCTTCTCGCAGGATCATCCGGAAATCATCAATAGTTCGAATTCCTCCGCCTACGGTAAACGGAATGAACACCCGCTCCGCCACGCGTCTCACCATGTCAGCCCTGATCTCCCTGGCATCACTCGACGCTGTTATATCCAAAAAAACGAGTTCATCCGCTCCCTCAACGTCATAGGCGGCTCCGACCTCAACCGGATCGCCCGCATCAATGAGGTTGACAAAATTGACGCCCTTGACCACGCGCCCCTCATTGACATCGAGACATGGAATCACTCGTTTGGTGAACATTGTTTACTCCTTATTTCAAATTCTCTGACCTCGCTCCTGATTACAAACAGCCACTGTACAAACTCGCTCAAGATTTACAACGACAGAAAATTATTTAGTATCCGCAACCCTATCTCGCCGCTTTTTTCCGGGTGGAACTGAGTTGCAAATACATTATCACGTTCAACCGCTGCATCAAACGGTATCATATACTCAGCGGTCGCCGCCACATCACTCTCATTTGCAGCCTTCAGATAATAGCTGTGGACAAAATAAACAAACGCCCCTTCCGGAACTCCCGCAAAAAGCCGCGACCCCTCCCTGATCTTCAGTCTGTTCCAGCCGATCTGAGGGATTTTGTAGCCTTCTGTTTCCGGAAATCGTTTAAGTTCTCCCGGCAATAATGAAAGCCCACTCACGTCAGGGTCAGCCTCCTCACTTTTTTCAAAAAAAAGCTGAAGCCCTAAACATATTCCCATAATCGGTGTACCGGCTGCAGCCACCTCACGCAGAGGTTCCACAAGACCGTATCGGTGCAGGCGTTCCATAGCATCACCGAATGCTCCCACTCCCGGGACGATCACATGGTCTGCCTTCCTGATCTCAGCCAGATCACGTGTCAGAATAGCCTCTCCGCCGAGATGCACGATTGCTTTTTCTACACTCCGGACATTTCCGGCATCATAATCCACTATCGCCGTCATCGTTCGTCTTCCTTGTTCTTCTCGTTCCAATCATCAATGATTTTCTCGAGTTCCTGTGTGTATTCATGTCTGTTCTCGATTTCATTCAATTCACGCGCACGGGTCTCACTCACGCCGAATACATTGTACAGATTTCCGGCCAGATATCCCTCCAATGCATTGAATCGACCGAGTATCTCATACTTGTCGGCTTTTTCCTTGTTCGCGTCGTAGCTTCGAATTCCCTTCATCAGAGAATCCAGCGACTCGAGATACATGCCCATGTCGTAGTAGTTCTCGTAGGAATTCAGCTGTTTCTGGAGCTGCATGCATATGCGAACCTTGTCCTTGAGCTCCTCGTCCTCCTCGCTGACCTTGACTCCGCGAATTGATTCGTAGGCATCCTCAACCTCGCCCTCATCAAATGATTTCTCCGTATTCAACAGGGCGGATCTGTATGAAAAAGTATTCGATCCTAGCAATACCGACACACAAATGAATCCAAACAGCAACAGAACTATGGTTGCGCCTATCGGGTTAACCTTTCCGACAACCTCGGTGGCAGCCAATTCCGCTTTCTGTTTTTTCTTTTCCTCCTTGGCAGCAGCCTTCTCTGCGGCTGCGGCTGCTTTGTCGGCTGCCTTTTTCTCCTTGTCCTGCGCAGCCTCGGCAGCCTTTTGTTCCTTCTCGGCAGCCTGGATTTTCTTCTGTTCAGCCTTGAGCTTGACCTTTTCCTCCTTGGACAGGCCATCCATCTCACGCTCTTTGGCCTCGATCTCAGCCGACTGCGGCGTTATGATATTGCCGAATATACGTTTCCAGAACGATACTTCGTCTTTATTTTTAACCTTTTTCTTTTTAACCTTCTTGCGACGTACCGGCTTTTTAACCTCGAGGACGTCAACGCCGTCATCCTCCGGTTTCGGTTCAGGCTCTTCCATTCCGCCCTCTTCCTCGCCGTCATCAAGAAGTGCAAACGGTTCATCCGGAATTTCACCCTCCTCAGGTTCCGGCTCTAAATCCACCTCAAAATCGTCACCTGTTTCCGGCTCGGGTTCCGATTCCGGTTCTTCCTCACTGTACTCGTCCGCAAATATATCATCACTGTCGTCATTACTGAACAGTTCGTTAGGATCAACCTCGTAGACTTCCTCCTCTTCCTCCGGTTCCTCATCATCCGAATCGTCATCGAGATCAGGCGCCGGTTCCTCCTCCTCGTAATCCTCCTCCAGCATAGCGAGGAGGTCATTGATATTGTTCTCATCCGGTTCGGAGGGTGCAGTCTCCGTTTCGTCCGGCGTTTCATCAAGAGCAAGGTCGATGTCCGGCAAATCGGAGTCATCTTCCCCTGCGGATTCTTCGGGTTCAGCTGCAGACTCCTCGGAGTCACTTTCGTTCGCAGCAAACAACGCCGCGATTTCATCAGCGTTTAACTGTTTATTCGGATCCATTTCCTCTTCGGGTTCAGGCTCAGCTTCAGGCTCCTCGGAATCACTTTCATTTGCTGCAAACATAGCCGCTATCTCATCGGCGCTCAGCTGCTTGTTCGGATCAATCTCCTCCTCGGGTTCAGCCGCGGGCTCCTCGGATGTCTCCTCTACATCAGGCAGTTCCTCTCCTGATTCGTCCGAGTCACTCTCATTCGCTGCGAACATTGCCGCTATCTCGTCAGCGCTCAGTTGTTTATTCGGATCGATTTCCTCCTCAGGCTCAGGCTCGGGCTCCTCGGATGTCTCTTCTACATCAGGCAGTTCCTCTCCGGATTCGTCTGAGTCACTCTCACTTGCCGCGAACATAGCCGCTATCTCATCGGCGCTCAGCTGTTTATTCGGATCTATTTCCTCCTCGGGCTCAGTTTCGGATTCCGGCTCCGGTTCGGGTTCCGGCTGTTCAGGCTCGGGCATCTCAGGCTCAGGTTCAGCCACTGCCTCTGCAGCCGCTGCTTCTGCTGCTGCCTTCTCAGCCTCTATTGCAGCCTGAAGTTCCGATCCGGGCGCAGTCGAGTCATCACCGCCGACAATCTCGAGCAGTTCACTCAAATCATCATCAACGATAAATCCGTCATCCTCCGGATCCACTTTCATCTCAGGAATCTCAATCCCCGGTTCAAGTTCTATCTCGGGAATCTCGATCTCAGGCTCCGGCTCCACTACCGATTCCGGCTCCACCTCTATCTCGGGAATCTCGATCTCCGGTTCCGGCTCTATCTCGGGAATCTCGATCTCCGGCTCCGGCTCCACTACCGGCTCCGGTTCAGGTTCCGGCTCCGGCTCCACTACCGGCTCCGGCTCCACCTCTATCTCGGGAATCTCGATCTCCGGCTCCGGCTCCACTACCGGCTCAGGTTCTACCTCTATCTCAGGAATCTCGATCTCCGGTATCTCTATCTCAGGCTCCGACTCCACTACCGGCTCCGGCTCCACCTCTATCTCGGGAATCTCTATCTCCGGTTCCGGCTCCACCTCTATCTCGGGACTCTCGATCTCCGGCTCCGACTCCACTACCGGCTCCGGTTCAGGTTCAGGTTCCGGCTCAGGTTCCGGCTCCGGCTCGTTAACTGAAAAAAGGGCAAATATCTGATCCGGACTCAACTGCGTATCCGGCTTTAGTTCTCCCTCAACACCGGCACGAGCCGCCAATGTCTCCTCAATACTCTGTTCCGGTATTTCCGGTATTTCCGGTTCTGACGGTGTTACCACAGGCTCAGGTGTGGCAGGTGCGGGTGCAGGCGCGGGCTTCGGTCTTGCCGCAGCCTTGGCCTTTAACATTTCTATCGCTGACACAGCAGGAGACGATGCAGCGCTCATCTGCGCAAGCTGATCCATGTAATCCGGCTGCGCCTGTCCCTGCTTGGCTATACAATCCTGACAGAGGTCTTCCCCGTCAGGAATTGGTTTCCCGCACTTACGGCAAATCGTCACGCCCATCGCCTCCTTTCTGTTCTAATCCAAGTAAAACTCTTGTATAACTAATCTGTGTATACTTTCTATGTATAAACAGACACCTTGCACCCCGCAATCTATGATCACGAGGTGCAAGATTTCCATAATTATCGCACAGGAGGAATACTCCGAACCAACCAGAAATTAATATCTGCTCCTGTTCCAAACACAATTACAACTCCCTGACAACTTACTTTTTAGGATCAAGCAATATGTCGATCTCACCGATCAGACTACCGATCTCAGGCTTGGAAAGCTGAGCATCAGCGCCCAAACGCTCGCCCTTGCGACGCATCTCCTCGTTGACCAAGGATGAGAAGATAACTACGGGGAGTCCAACCATACGTTCATCATTCTTGATACGTTTAGTCAAATGGTGTCCATCCATCTGAGGCATCTCGATATCGGTGATTACCATCGAAATATCCTTACCGATAGTCGCGCCCTCGTTCATCATACGATCAAGCTTGTTCCACGCCTCAAGTCCGTTTGTAGTCGGGATCAAATGAGTATATCCGGCCTTGATCAGGCACTTTTTCAACATTTCAAGAAGAAGCGGTGAATCCTCGGCGAGCAGGATCGTGTGATCATTTCTCTGACGCTCACCCATCTCCTCAACCTCGGAGATCTTCAAACCTGTTTCCGGATTAACCTCGGTCACGATCTTCTCAAAATCGAGTACGATTATGATACGCCCGTTAATCTTGGTGATACCGGTTGCGATTCCCTTTCCGTTTCGGCTGATGGTGGAATCAGGTTTCACAATGCTCTGCCACGATACACGGTGTATGCCGAGCACCTCCTGAACATGGAACGCTGTCTGCAGCTTGTTGAAATTGGTAATGATGTACATGTCAGTTCCATTATTCGGATGCAACGGAATCGACAATGCCTTAGCCAGATCAATTACCGTGATGATCGACTCACGCGGCATGAAAATACCCTCGATAAACTCATGGGCATTCGGTACCAGAGTCGGCACCTGGTACGGACATAACTCACTGATTTTTGCGACATTGATGCCGTAATGCTGGTTTCCGACAATAAACTCCAGCAATTCCAGTTCGTTTGTACCACTTTCCAACAAGATTCCGGTTTCTTCTGCTGTTGCCATAATATTTCCCTCCTACAAACATGTATGTTTATCTGACTGATCCCGTACTGATCACAGTTTTATCTCTGCCGTCTGATCACCCTCCGTAATGGTGAGTGTATTCCCTTTTGCTCCGTTCCTTGATTTGTCAAGGTTGAAGATCAGGACTGCCTCCTCGGTTTTCCCGGGCTGTATTGTTGTCATCAGATAATTCAGCCCGCCATTCGGCAATAAACTGATTGCCGGGAGCACCTTCTCTCCATCGACGTCCAGCTCATAATGAAACGCTCTGGTCGTCAAATCTACCTTGATCGCTTTATTTGATGTATTCTTTATATAGAAGGAAACCACATATAATATCTGGCCTTCATCCGGTGTTATCTCCACAGTATCACTGTTCTTCGGATACTGGTTCGTGTATTCTGCGGTATTATAGGAAAAAGTCAAACCCTTTATCCCGTATAAATCATCCAGACTGACCTTCGGCTCCTCCGTCGGCTCCGGTTCGGGTTCAGGTTCATCTGCATCCTCCGGCTTGGCTGTGGGGTTTTCCGGCTCGGGTTCCTGAGTCTCTATAGGTGTCTCCGTAGATACGGCTTCTCCGGAAACTGCGCTTTTCGCGTCCTCAATCCCGTCCTCATCCACGTCGTTAGCCACCAAACGCAGGTCATACCTGTGAGAATACCGCAGCAGCACGCCTCCTGCATACTCCGCGATCATATCACTCTGCTGTTCCGTGATATTGGGTAAATCACCACACCCGGTCAGCATCACGACGATGATCACGGCAATGCCTATTCGCATTCTGCCTCGTTTCACCGTGCCCCTCCTCTGTTTCTGAAGTTTTTTCTAACTCACTCCGTCCGGTTGCCGATACCGTATTCCTCGCTGCTTCGCTTCGCTCGCAACTTCGGACGGTATCCGCTCCTCTGTTTCAAAATACGCGATATAGCGCCTTTTTTCGGGAAAAAGTCTCCAAGGCGCATAATCACACTCATCTATTATAGCACATAATTTTCAAGTCGTCAATCAATTTTACATTTCCAAATCAAACCAGAATTCAACCCCGTTTTCGTAGTTATTTACACCGTATTCACGATTATGGGCTTCCATGACGGCCTTCACTATCGATAACCCTATGCCGTTTCCGCCGTATTCACGTGTCCTGGCTTTATCAACCTTGTAAAATTTCGACCAGATTTTTTCGATATCCTCTTCGGGGATCGGTTGTCCCGTGTTGAATACACTGACATGCGCGAACTTGCCATTTGTCATCAGCTTGATCTCTATAACACCGGTTTTTGCATCTCCCACCGGTTTGACATGATGCAGCGCATTGCTGATATAATTTGTCAAAACCTCCTCAATCATATACTCATCGGCCCAAACCTGCACGGACTCATCCGGAACGCTGTATCTCAGATCGACATTCTGCTGTTGAAAAAGTATCTCATCTGCGGCAACTACAGATTTCAACACCTCCGTCAGATCAAAATGCTCCATGTGAACCTGTCCGTTTCCGAATTCAAGCTGATTCAGGCTCAGCAGTTTTTTCACCATGCTGTTCATCTTGTCTGACTCATCCATTATCACGTCGCAATAGAATTCGCGGCTTTCCGGGTCGTCATTGATGTTTTCCTTCAACCCCTCGGCATAACCCTGAATGAGCGCGATGGGAGTTTTCAATTCATGCGAGACATTAGCTAAAAACTCCTGCCTCATCTGTTCCTGCTCTGACTTTTTCTCTATTTCATTCTGCAGCTCGTTGTTTGCGGTTTTCAACTCACTGATCGTCAATTCCAGTTTGTCCGACAGTTCGTTCATGCTGCCGGCCAGAATACCTATCTCATCATCCCTCTCAACCGGACAGCGCGAGGAAAAATCCAGTCCTCTCATTTCCTCCGCCCATTCGGACAACTGCAAAATCGGTCTGGTATAGCGCTTTGTGATCAACAGGATTAAAAAGATGCTGATTACTATTACCACGACCCCGACGAATACCAAAAACAGATTGGACACGTCGACATTCTCCTGAATGCCCGTATAATTTGCCCTCAGATACAACCAGTAACTATCCGGGAGCTGTCCTGTCAGCTCGATATAACTCGATCCTATTCTATCATCATATACCTTGTAGACCGCATAGTAATCATCCTGTTTGACCTGCTCATAGTTATCACCCAGTTCCTCGTCAAAATACATATACCGCACATATTTTGCGATCGCCCCCATCGTGATTGCACGCAGGCGCTCTGTGTTCGTAGGATAAACATAATTGATATTTGCTATGCTCCCGGATTCACCGGCAGATATCTGCATGATATATATTGAAATATTCCTGTTTCCGCTGATGGAGTCTAACTTGTCGTATATCTTCTCCTGTTCGGTCTGAGTCAGGTCGGTCCAGTCCACAGACTCACAGACTTTCGAAACCTCGTCATAGACAGCGCTCATCTGGAGAACCTTCATGCTCTGATAAAATCTCGGCGCAATAAATATATTGGCCAAAAATATTGCGGCAATCGCAAACACGAGCATCATGGATACTATGAGGATCAGCCGTCTGCGTATAGAGTGTTTCATGACTGATCCACCTCAAACTTGTAGCCCATTCCCCATATGGTCTTGATATATGATCCGCACTCGCCCATTTTGCTCCTGAGTTTTTTCACATGAGTGTCAATTGTACGTGCATCGCCGAAATAATCATAATCCCAGACATGGTTGAGTATTTTCTCACGGGATAACGCAATCCCCTTATTCTCCACAAAATACGATAACAGTTCATATTCCTTGAAACTCAGGTCTATGGTTTTTCCGGAAATTCTGACCTCATGTGCTGCATGATCGATCTCGATTTCACCCGCGGTGACAGTTTCATCCGCTCCTGCACCCGAACGGCGAAGCAATGCCTGAACCCGCGCAACCAATATTTTAGGGCTGAATGGTTTGGATATATACTCATCAACTCCCAGTTCAAATCCACGCAGTTCATCTGTCTCTGCGCCCCTGGCTGTCAACATGATAATGGGGACCTTGGAATACTGACGTATTTCCTTGCAGGTTTCCCAGCCATCCATTTTGGGCATCATTACATCAAGGATGACCAGCACTATGTCCTTGTTTGCAAGAAAAACATCAACTGCCTCCTCGCCGTCAGCCGCCTCCAGCACGGAAAAATCCTGCTTGACCAAAAAATCACGCACTAATTTTCGCATGCGTTGTTCGTCATCAACCACCAATATTTTATTGCCTACCATGTTCACCATCCCTTCCGGCCGGCACTTTCAGGGAGAATCATTACTTCTCGTCAGTTTCTGATTCGTCATTTTTCGATTCGGTAACACCGGACTCGTCCGTTTCCTCGTCTGATCCGTTTCCCGAATCCCCTCCGTTCAGTGCCTGCTCTCTTCGCTCGAGATCATCTGACCAGTTTTGGTACTTATTGATCAACTCCTCCTCCATTGTAGCCTTATAATTTGTAAAATATGTGAACACGGAGTACTCTAATCGAAGATTTACCACAACGAAGCCTATCAGTATGATAACGCAGGCAATTATGGCAATTTTGAACTTTTTATTGATTACACGCTGTCCCTCATAAAGCTGTTTATACTTTTCCACCTCAATGGAATTATTATTCAGAGTGTCCTTTTCGGTTTTTATTATTTCACGAACCGGTATCGGTGTCAGGGATTTGGGATCAGCCACACCCGTCTGTTGTATTATATCACGGAGTTCAAACAGAAATTCATATCCGATCAATGAAGAGAAAATCTTTTCTTTTACGATTTTATTGTACAGTTTCAGAGCCGTTTTGCCATCCGCAAGGTCCATGGTTTCCTCGACCTTTTGAACAAACTCGGCTTCCTTTTTTGCCCGATCGTATGCTTCTCTGCTCTCGTAATTCAAACGCTTCAAGCGCTCATCCACATCCTGCATACATTTCCTTTCATCCTATACCGTCTGTCTGTCAATAACCAAAACATCCGACATTCCCGGATAATCACGAATTCTTCCCTTTTTCTCTGTCAAACAACCACTGTTTTACGACTTCAACATATACATCATCGCGCGGACGGCGGCCATAATTCTCTACATAATCCTTGATCAGGTCATCCAGAGGCTCCCTATCCTCCTCTTCGTACCCCATAATATCCATCAGTTTCTCCTCCATCACGGAATCATCAATCGTGATGGATTCACGGATGGCTATGGTTTTGGCAGCGAGTCTTCCCTTAACGGTATCCTCGGCAACGGACAATACCGTATCCTCAGTCATGCCATACTCATTCAGCAGCTCCTCATAGGTTGTACCCGTAACCTCCGCAAAACCCTCATACTCCTTCCGTGTATCCGAATATGCCTCATCAACAAGGTCTTGCGGGAGTTTTTTTGCGGAGCATTTTTCTACATAATCATCCCAAAATGCGCCCGGCGGATCGTCGGATTCCTTCTCATCCAATATCTCTATCCCGGGATTGTTATAATCAGCAAGCTTGATCGTACCCTGTTCCTCATAGTCGACAAGTTCGCCGTCTCCCGCTGATTCAGACGCTTTTTCAGACATATTGGAAAGAAACAAAACCAGTCCGATAACCGCAGCGATCATCAGCACTCCCAAAATGATCGGCAGCCATGTGTCTTTCCGATGTTTACTGTTATTTTTATTCTTCACCACGTCCGCCCCTGTAAACGCATTATTCTCAAATCTGTTTCATTTGGTGGCATCACTCGCCCTTACCGTTGATATACGGGATCAATCCTCCCGCACTGATTATCTCCTGCATGAACTCCGGAAACGCCTGTCCCTGATATGTTTCATTTTTAGTTTCATTTGTGATAACGCCGCTGTCAAAATCAATCGACACGCTGTCTCCGGCATCGATGCTCTCAGCCGCCTCTCTGCATTCAATGATTGGCAATCCGATATTGATCGCGTTACGATAGAAAATTCTCGCAAAAGTCTCGGCAATCACACAGCTGACCCCCGCTGCCTTGATCGCAATCGGCGCATGCTCTCGCGACGAACCACAACCGAAGTTTTTTGTAGCAACTATGATGTCACCCTGATTCACGTTTTTCGCGAAATCCGCGTCTATATCCTCCATACAGTGCGTCGCCAGTTCAGCAGGATCAGACGAGTTTAAGTAACGCGCAGGGATAATCACATCCGTATCGACATTATCACCGTATTTGAATACTGTTCCCGATGCTTTCATTTTCCGCTCCTCCCAATATTATAAACCGAGCTCCGCAGGCTCACTGATATGTCCGGTTACCGCGCTCGCTGCAGCCACTGCAGGGCTTGCGAGGTAAATCTCCGAGTCAACATGTCCCATTCGTCCGACAAAATTCCGGTTTGTGGTTGATACCGCGCGTTCTCCCGCAGCCAGAATACCCATATGTCCACCTAAACACGGCCCACATGTCGGTGTACTGACAATCGCTCCTGCCCGGACAAAAATCTGTGCCAGACCCTCCTCTATGCACTGGAGATAAATCGCCTGTGTTGCCGGGATCACGATACAGCGTATTCCCTTTTTCACATGACGTCCGTCAAGAATTTTCGCAGCCACGCGCATGTCCTCAATTCTCCCGTTTGTACACGAGCCGATCACTACCTGATCGATATCGATGTCTCCGGACTCCGCCGCCGTTTTTGTGTTTTCGGGCAAATGCGGAAAAGCAACTGTGCTTTCAAGCGATGACAGATCTATGGTAATGGTCTCATCATACACCGCGTCCGGATCCGCCTCGTAAACCGTATACTCCTTGGTTGAATGTTCCTTCATATACTCTTTCGTTTTGTCATCAACCGGGAATATCCCGTTTTTCGCTCCGGCCTCGATAGCCATATTCGCTATTGTGAACCTGTCATCCATCGACAGAGCCCCCACTCCGTCGCCTGTAAATTCCAGTGAGCGATACAGTGCTCCGTCTACACCTATCTCCCCGATCAGATGCAGAATGACATCCTTACCGCTTACCCATGGTTTCAGCGTCCCCTTCAGTTCAACGCGGATTGCCGAAGGCACCTTGAACCATGCCTGTCCGGTTATCATTCCGCAGCCCATGTCTGTTGAACCTACTCCTGTAGAAAAAGCACCGAGTGCACCGTATGTACATGTATGTGAGTCCGCTCCTATACATGTTTCACCCGCAACTATCAATCCCTTCTCCGGAAGAAGCGCGTGTTCGATACCCATCTCTCCGACTTCAAAATAATTGGTGATATCATGTTCTGCGGCATAATCACGGACACATTTGCAGTGTTCGGCTGACTTTATATCCTTGTTCGGAGTGAAATGATCCGGCACCAGGGCAACCTTATCCTTGTCAAACACATCCTTTTTTTTCAGTTTTTCCACCTCATGTATGGCCACAGGTCCGGTTATATCATTTGCCAGAACCAGATCGAGATCTGCCATGATCAGCTGACCTGCCTCCACATGATCCAATCCCGCATGAGCAGCGAGGATCTTCTGTGTCATCGTCATTCCCATATGATTTCCCTCTTTCTGAAATGATTTCTAATAACGAATAATTCTTTTTAACTGATTCTTTCTAAACCAATTCTTTCTACAGCAATATTTTCTACAATAGTGGAGTCATGAAAAACGGTTATTCTCCTGTTGATCCGAATCCCCCTGTATTGCGGACTGTTTCCTCGAGCTCGACAGCCTCATCAAAATCTCCGAAATAGTATGGAGTGATGACCATCTGCGCTATCCTGTCTCCGCTGTGGATAACCATTTTGCGGTTAGAATGGTTATGGAGCGCCACTATAATCTCGCCGCGATAGTCACTGTCGATGACGCCGACCTTGTTTGCGGGAGCAAGTCCTTTTTTGCAGGCAAGTCCGCTGCGCGCATATATCAATCCAACGCATCCTTCGGGAATCTCCATAGCCAAACCGGTATGAATAAACTCGGTGCAGCCCGGTTCGACCACAACCGCATTGTCTGTACAGGCATACAGATCTGCGCCGGCGGAGTATTCCGTACTGTATTTCGGCTTGATAGCCTTCTCATCAAGCTTCTTGAACCAAATCTTTACTGTTTCCATAATCCAGTCCCTCCTGTGCAATGTAGTTTTTTATTTTAGCACAAAACTGTCGATTCTGCAAGATTTTTTTATATTCTCTCATCTTCCCAGTGAACGACCTCTCCGGTCGAAATTGACTTTTTCACGTCAATTATGCGCTGATTATCTGAACCGCGGAAATTTATTTTCAGGTTTTTGCGGGCAAGAATAAACTCTCCGTCAACCAAAATGTCTATATAGGACATGATTTCCCTTGATATTTCACTTTCCTTACACATACGCCCCATTATATCCTCATCAAAAAGATATCCGGTATACATCCATACGGTTTTCTCCGGATAGGTCTCATGGACTCTGCGTAACAATGGCAGTATTCCCTCCTGATTGGATGGTTCCATCGGTTCGCCCCCGAGCAATGACAACCCTGCGACGTAGTCATGCTTCATATATTCTATAATGTCATCTATCTCCTTATCAGTAAATGGTTTTCCGTAGTTAAAATCCCATGCCTCCTTGTTAAAGCATCCTTCACAGCCATGTGTGCATCCACTGACAAACAGTGATACTCTCACTCCTATCCCGTTTGCCACATCATACTGTTTTATATCTGCGTAATTCATTTGTTTCACCTTCCTGTCCTTGATGATATAGTTGCTGTAGATCTGAATAACCTGTATCCGGTTTCGGTTCCAGACCCTTGGCATCAGAACCTAATAGTACAACGGAAGCGAGTAACAATCGTTACCCGCTCCGTATTGGTTTGTTATATGGTTTGGAAATGTGATGAGAGGCTTCTCTCAGATATGCAATACTCTGGAGCCGATTTCCTTGGTCTTGCCGACATTCCAGAAATTCTCTCCTAAATAGCCACATGTACGACGTGTAACATTCATTTTCTCATGATCGGTATTTCCGCAATTCGGGCACTCCCAATCATTGTTCTCATTGATAATGATCTCACCGTCGAACTCGCATACATGGCAAAAATCAGATTTGGTATTGAACTCGGCATACATTATGTTATCGTAAATGTATTTAACGAGTTCCTCAAGTGCAGGGATATTATTCTGCATATTAGGGATCTCCACATAGGAAATGCACCCGCCGCGTGAAATCTCCTGGAACTGCTGCTCGAAAGCAAACTTGTCAAATGCGTCGATCTTCTCCCTGACATCAACATGGTAGGAATTCGTGTAATATCCCTTGTCGGTTATATCCTCAATATCACCGAACCTCTTCCTGTCGATCTCAGCAAATCTGTAGCACAGGCTCTCTGCAGGTGTACCGTAAAGTGCGAAGCCGATGTTTGTTTCTGCCTTCCATGTGTCGGTAGCCGCCCGCAGACGATTCATGAGCTTCTTCGCAAAGCACTCACCCTCCGGTTCTGTCTGGCTCTGCCCTGTCATGAGTTTAGTTACCTCGTATAATCCGATATATCCCAAACTGATAGTGGAATATCCGCCGTGAAGCAAAGGATCGATCGACTCGCCCGGCTCCAGTCTCGCTATCGCGCCGTACTGCCAGTGAATAGGGCTGACATCGGATGTTACCTTCTCCAATGCCCTATGACGGCACATCAGCGCCTCAAAGCACAATGACAATCTGTCCTCAAGTATCTGCCAGAAATTCTCCATGTTTCCCTCTGCCAGAATACCGATCTGCGGCAGGTTCAGTGAAACAACTCCCTGGTTGAAACGTCCCTCGAATTTTGCGTTTCCGTTTTCATCATACCACGGTGAAAGGAAACTGCGGCATCCCATCGGTGAGAATACATGGCCATCCTCTATCTCGCGCATTTTTTTCGCTGATATATAATCCGGATACATGCGCTTAGCCGAGCACTGAACCGCAAGTTTTGTTACATAATCATACTTCCCGCCGGCCAGTCTGTTGTTCTCATCAAGCACATATACTAATTTCGGAAAAGCCGGGGTGACATAAACACCCTTTTTATTTTTGATTCCCTCGAGACGCTGACGAAGGATCTCCTCGATGATCATCGCGTTCTCCTCGATGTATTCATCATCCTCACGTAAATACAGAAAAAGTGTTACGAACGGTGACTGACCATTGGTTGTCATCAATGTATTTATCTGATACTGGATCGTCTGTACACCGGAACGGAGTTCATCACGAAGGCGCTCATTTACCAGCTGCTCGATAGTCTCGGCATCAACGCTGTCACCGAATTTCTCCATGTAACGGGAACGGAATTTCTCGGCGCTCTTGCGCAGATATTTCCCGAGATGAACAGTATCTACAGACTGCCCGCCGTACTGTGATGAAGCAACCGCCGCTATAACCTGAGTCGTTACCGTACATGCAACCTGAAAACTCTTCGGGGACTCGATGAGTTTTCCGTTCATAACGGTACCGTTATCAAGAATATCTCCTATATTAATCAGGCAACAATTGAAAATAGGCTGGATAAAATAATCCATATCATGGAAATGGATTGCTCCCTCCTCATGTGCCTTGGTAATCTTCTCCGGCAAAAGTACACGCTTGGTCAGATCCTTGCTGACCTCACCCGCGATCAGATCTCTCTGTGTGCTGGCAACATACGCGTTCTTGTTGGAGTTTTCCTCCATGACATCTTTATTTGAATTCTGGATCAGACTCATGATGGAATCATCTGTTGTGTTAGCCTTTCGCACGAGTTCGCGTGTATATCTGTATATGATATATTTTTTCGCCAACTCGAATTTCCCGGCTGCCATCAACTTCTGCTCGATAACATCCTGAATATCCTCCACCAGCATCGTGTCACGATTCATTCCTTCGATTCCGGCAATGATTCCGTCTATCGAGTCATCACTGACTTTTTCAAAAGAATCCACCTCCGCATTGGCCTTGCGGATAGCTACCAGAATCTTGTTGCGGTCGTAATCCACCGTACGACCATCCCTTTTTACTACCTTCACAGCGCTACAACTCCTTTCGACATCACCCGTGTGATTCCCTGTGCGGACAACCTGTCCCATCGGTCATCCATAGTCAACATGTTACGTACCATAAATCGGCATTCTACTTTTGTATAATATGTATCTGCTCCCCCCTTGGCCTTCGGAATACCAGATCGGTTTCACGCTCATCCGAGGTCAGTTCCCATCGAGGCCAACTGAAACACATTATAACACCCGATTTAGTGATTGTCAATAACCTGACACAATATATTGTGGATTTTTTTATTTTTGCTGAAAATAGCATAATACCCGTTATCTACTCGCGTAGACAACGGGTAAAAATCTTTGTTTCTTCTCAAAATATTGCAAGTATTTTTATTTACCACCACACCATATAGTGATGTCGCCGAAGATGAAATGTGATGTAAAATCTGTTGATGGTTGAACCCATATCACTGGTCAGCGACACTCTCATATATCTTCGTGACATCATCACGACTGAGTTTGACATAATTCCCTTCGGTTTCCTTTTTCGAGAACAATCTTTCTACCATTGTAGGTATATCTGATTTCTTAGCTCCTATATCCGAGAACGTGGACGGCATGCCGATCTGTTTCAGGAATGCTTCAAACCTCTCGATTCCCCTCATCGCCGTTTCAATCGGATTTACCATATCAAGAGGCACACCCCATACCTCTGTCGCGAACGGAACAAACTTCTCCGGATGTATCGGCAGGACGTATTTCATCCATGCCGGAACTATGACTGCCAAACCGGCACCATGCGTAACATCATACTGAGCCGAGAGCTCATGCTCGATATGATGAGATGCCCAATCCTGAGTACGACCGACTCCGCAGATATTATTGTGCGCGATCATGCCCGCCCACATAATATTTGCACGCGCCTCATAATTATCAGGGTCACGAAGCACCCGAGGCGTTTCATATACAATTGTTTTCATCACTGATTCACACAGACGGTCTGTAATCGAAACTTCTTTGGTATTGGAAAAGTATCTCTCACATACATGGATAAAAATATCCGTCGCGCCTGCAGCGGTCTGATACGGAGGCAGTGAGCATGTAAACTCCGGATTCATTACCGAGAATTTTGGGCGAAGAAAATCGCTCATTGCTCCTTTTTTAACCTTGTTCTCCTCATCGGTTATAACAGAGTTCGGTGAGCCCTCGCTTCCGGCAGCCGCTATGGTCAGAACCGTCCCTATCGGAATCGCATCCGCAATCTTTGCTTTGCCTCTGTAGAAATCTAAAAAGTCTCCGTCATACTTTGCTCCGGCAGCAATTGCCTTCGCCGAATCGATCACTGAACCGCCTCCGACGGCCAGAATAAAATCAATTCCTTCTTTCCTGACTTTTTCAATACCCTGATAAACCAATCCGCTGCGGGGATTCGGGACAACTCCTCCCAATTCCGCAAATTGCACATCGGCTGCAGTCAATGCAGCGATCACCTTTCCGTAGATTCCGTTTTGCCGAATCGATCCTCCGCCGTAATGCAACAGGACCTTTGTTCCTCCGAACATTCTGATCAGTTCTCCTGTCTTTTTCTCTGCCTCATGTCCGAATTCAAAACGTGTAGGTGAATAAAAAGTAAAATTTTCCATTTTCCCGCTCCTTGTCATCAATTATGGCATCTACGCCACGTTTCCATTCTATCACAATTCAGTCATGTATGCAATCATTTAATATCCAATTAGTCTCACTGTATTAGTTTCTATGCAAATCCTGTTAAAGCTTTACGCTGACTATTCAATTTATAGCACCAAATCAATATCGGATTTAATCTGATACAAATTCTATTCAATCATATGCACTCCCATAAGTGTGACGGTTCGGGTTTTATAATCAAATCATGGATTGGAAATAATCTGATTTTCTTTGCGTGAACGTGGATAAATATCCCATATCCCCGTTCCAATGAAAAAGCAGCTTGTTTCCTTATTTTATCAAAAAAGTGAAAAACGGAGGTAAAACAAATGAATCGAAAAGAATTCGGTGAACGTCTGAACAATCTTCGCCAGCAAAAGGATGTAACCGCGAGAGAAATGAGTCTGTCACTCGGGAGGAACGCAGGGTATATTTGTGAAATCGAGACTAACGGTGCCATGCCGTCGATGGGAGTATTCTTTATAATATGTGAATTCCTCGGAATCACTCCGAAGGATTTTTTTGATGTAGAGGTAGAAGCGCCCGTACTGCTCGCGGACCTGATGAAATATCTGCGCCGTCTGAACCCTAAACAGATCGAGCATCTGAAACAGATCGTTATGGACATGCTCGGACTTTCACAGATCGGACCGGACAGACGGTAACTGACAGCGATCATCACACTGAAAAAGCGGGGTACGAAACACGCACCCCGCTTTTTTGCATTGCAAAATGATTTATTCTATTATTTTGATCCTTCCCTGCCCGTACGGATCAGCGTAATCACTGCCGACTACGCCGCCGAGCGTATCCTTGATATAGTCGATCAATAACTGGTTGTCGAGTTTGACATTGTCCTGGAGAACCTTGTTCCCTGCAAACATCGAATACCCGTCTCCCTTTTTGATCAACATGTATCCGATGCCGGCTACCGTATAGGTCTTTTTCGGATCGATCGGAACACCGCCGACTGTAACGTCCTTTACCCTGCGGGTTCCCGTGACACCGGCGAACATGCCGTCCGCATCTGCCTTGCAACTGCTTTTTATGGAGGAATCCACCGTATAACTCAAACCGGATACCTGTAAAAAGCCTCCCAGCTCGTCCGGTACAGACCGTGAGCCCCACTCCAGCGCATCGAGGATCTGCTGTCCGGTCGCCTCAATTACCGTAAGCATATTGCCGAACGGGAACACACTGAGGATATCTCCGTATGTAATGTCACCCTTTTTGATGCTCGCGCGGATTCCGCCGCCGTTGTGAATAGCGATATCGACATTGCCCGCGGCCGAACGGAACGCATCCGTACACAGATCGCCGAGGTTGGTCTCAGCCCGGCGGATCATTCGTATCGGATTGCCTGATGCATCCACAGCCGTCGGATCATTGACGATCAGTTCAACATCCGATTTTGCGACCACCTGTTTTGTTTGTTCATCCAGTTTTGCCATGCATGCTGCAACCTTGTCGGACATGCTGTTCCTAATATTTAACAGCTCGGGAGAGCTCTTGCTGTTCGATGACGGCCAGCTCCAGATATTCGTATCCGTAATACCTTTTTCGGCGGAAATGATGCTGTAGCCAATGCAGTCCAATTTGGTTCCGCAGGCGCTGCGAACCACTTCCTTGCCGTCTTTGTTTTTCATCACGACCTGTTCCGTGTCGTGGCTGTGTCCGTCCAGGAACACATCGATGCCGTTCGTGTGAGAAATGACATCAGCGTAGGTCCAAGGCTTGCAGGCATCCTCATCGCCCATGTGTCCGAGCACATAGACATAGTCGGCTCCCGCTGCGCGAGCATCATTTACTGCCTTCTGTACGGCGTTATATACGCCCTCGCCGGTGTCGTCCTGTAAAAAGCCGTAAATGAACTCCCCGGCCTCATTCTGAAAATAGGTCGGCGTAGAGGTGACCAGTGTTTTCGGTGTCGTCACTCCGACGAATGCGATTTTTTTGCCGCAGACCTCCTTGATGACATATGGCTCCAAAACGGTTTGTCCCTGTTTATTGAAATTGCAGCTGATAAAGGGAAAATCCGCCTTTTTCGTGAGTGCCAGGAACTGATCCATTCCGTAATCAAAATCGTGATTTCCCGGAATTGCCACGTCGTATTTCATATCGTTCATCAGCTCAATGACATACTCACCCTTGCTCAACGTGCCGACCGGTTCACCCTGTGTCGCGTCGCCGTTGTCCACGAGCAGTGTCGTATAGCCCTGCGCCTCGAACGTGTCACGCACCTGCTGCAGGCCGACGAATCCGAAACCCTCCTCAATGCCGCAGTGGATATCGCTGGTGTAAAGGATTACGATATCGCCTGTTTTCTCGACTTTTTTTTCATTCACTGTTACCTTGCAGGTCAGCGATGTCGTTTTCTTTTTACTGCCGTTCTTGTATGTGACCTTTGCCTTGACGGTAGCCGCGCCGGCATTTTTCCCGGTTACTACGACAGATGTTTTCTTTTCATCTGACAGGACGACCGCTGTTTTTCCGTCCTTGTTTACACTCCAGGATGTCTTTTTAACAGTCGTTTTGTTTGCCTTGATTTTCAGCGTGAAACTACCATCGGTTTCCACCGTCTGCTTTTTCACGGAAAAAGCAGGAGTTTTCGCGGCTGCCTCCGATACGGGAACAGCCACGCCGCTCAGCGCCAGTGCCAGGCACAGGAGCATGGGCAGCCATTTCCTTGCAAGTGTTTTCATTAAATTAGTACCTCCTTCTCAAATTACTTTTTGTCGTAAAACTCATTGATATACCCGCTGAGCGCCGGAATGTCATAAAATGCGCTGTAATCCGGTTTTCCGTCCGCACCTTGCCCGATCTCGATTAACTTGTCCGGCTCGACACCGGAATCGACATCAATGCCGTCCCATGTAACAGCCGCATTCTCTGTGGAAACATAGGCGAACAGGCCATCGCCGCCGCAACCCGTCCAAACCGCCGCGCGCGCACCGCCGCGGGTGTGCTGTCCGAGAACCATCATCCCCCGCGACTTCATGTAAAACGGAAGCATATTACCGCAGGAGAAGGAACACTCGGTTGTGAGTACTGCAAAACGGAACGGGTAGGTTACTGCATCATCCGCCTCATCATATTCGCCGTCCAGATTCTTGTCAACCAGGTACTTGGTAGCCAGCTTCCATCCTGATTTATCCATCAGTATATAAACATTCGGATCATTTGCCATAACTCCCATCATGGCTGCCACAATATTATCGGAGCCACCGCCGTTAGCGGTCAAATCGAGCACAAAATTTTTAATCTTTTTATTCGCGGATGCCTTATTCAGGGATCGGATAAATCCACCGAATGAATCATCCGGAATTTCACCGCCGTTTTTATAGAACTCTGTCCATGCCTCATAATCCGTTTTCATCTCGTCCATCGTATAGACCGCTGTGTCTCCGTATTCATGGTATCCATGATTATCCCAGTTAATGTTTTTTCTGTATTCTTTTATTGAATCTAAATCATCACTGTATGTATCCGGTGAATGTTCCAGCTTGTAACCGATCCGTTCAGCCGCAGCCGAGAGATCGGAATAGTATGAATCATACTCGTCTTTGTACACACTACTGAGAAACCATCTCATACCGATTGAAAGCGCCGTATGTCCTCCGTCATACAGCATATCGTTCAGGATTCCCAGTCCCATCTGATAATCCTTCAGGTTTTTGCTTTTCAACAGAGCCTGCACGCTCCGGGTCTTATCGTCTGTCTCAGACAGCGCCCGGTCCATACCCTTTTCCCGGATCGCGTCGGAAAAATAGCAGCGGTCCGTATTTCCCCACTGATTATCGAGCATAAACATCAGTTCCCGGTAGTTGTAGTCAACGAGATCGTCCGGACGCTTTCCATCCGGATATACATCGGATGCAATGTCACGGAAATAATGAGTTTTTGTCAAATCAGTCATCATATCGCCATCCGTCAAATGATAGATATCGCGTCCGGTGTAAAACATGACATTACTTCCGTAGGAAAAAAACAGGGTAGCCGCCGTTTGAAACGGGATCAGGATATCCTCCTTTTCTCCCAGCAGGTCAATCCCGTAATCCTTGAACGATATCGTAACCGGTTTTGGTTCTTCCGTCGTTACGGTCTCACTTCCCTGAACAAAAATCTTGTACTCTGTACCATCTCCGACGGTATGCGTTCTGTCCTCCAGTGAATATGCCATAACAAAGTTATCAAATCCATCCGACACCAGTACATCCGTTTTTGTGTTGACTGACGCTGTGGATTCCGTATATACATTTGTCAGGAGATATTTATCCGCCCCTGTTTTCTTTATCTTCAGTTTGGAACCGGTAGTTACATTTGAAAAATAACTCGAAATACGAACATAGGGAACATGTGGGGTATCGGCAAAATATCGCAATTTGATTGAACTCTTCTTGCCATCCGTCCGGTGTATTGTTACCTTCCGATCCACGGTATCCGCCACGGTTGCCTTGTAATTCAGTTTGTATTTCTTTTTATTCTTCAGCGTGACAGTGGCCTTGATCGTTGCCTTGCCGGCCTTTTTCGATTTGACGACAAACGCGGTTTTACCGGATTTTTTTGCCGTAGCCACACTCTTTTTACTCGAGGTAACGGTCAGTTTTTTGATCTTTTTCTTTTTGACATTCCTGATCTTCACCGTCTCAGACTCACCGGTAAGAATAGTCCCCTTGACGGACTCCAGTTTCGGCTTTGATGCCGCCTGAGAAACGGTGGTGGATCCGTTCAATGGTGAAGCAAATACCGCAACCACCATACTCAATGTCACAACGGAGACTCCCGCCCTCCGCAACATCATTTCACTGTACTTTCTCATAAAATGAATTCCTCCATTATAAAATTTTTTTTATTAGAAATATTATTTTTTATTATAAAACTCGTTAATATATCCGCTGAGCGCCGGTATATCATAGAATGAGCTGTAGTCCGGATAGCCATCTGCATCCGTTTTTACCTCAATGGCCTTGTCCGGCTCCACACTCGGATCCGCGCTCCGGCCGTCTTTATCCGTTATATTTATGGGTCCGGAATAAAACCACACCAGTCCGTCCGGAGAACTCGTCAACGTCTCCGCAAAACCGCCTCCGCGGGATGCCTCACCGAGTGTCATGATTCCATATCCTTTTGCCAAAAAAGGCATGATATTTCCACTGGAGTAGGAAGCCCTGGAGGTCAGGATCGCATAATGAAACGGATATTTCACTGCATTATCCGCCTCATCGAATTTACCGTCCAGGTTTCTGTCTATCTCAAGCTGGTATTTATACAGACAACCCGTTTTTACCTGCTTGAAATAGGAATCCGAGGGATAACCCATGAGTGCGAACATCGCGCAGTAAACACTTGTTTGTCCTCCGGCGTTCGCGGTCAGATCCAGTACAAAATTTTTGATCGTTCCGGATTCAGTAGCTTTATTCAGGTATTTGATAAAATTCCCATAGGTATCATTCGGGAGTTCACCCCCGTTTTTATAATACTCTTTCCATGCATCCGAATCCGCTTCAAATGCATCAAATGAGAAAATCGCGGTGTCACCCTGCTCATGATAGGAATATCCAGACCATCCCCGGCTCTCCGTAACATCGTAATTAGCT
Source organism: Eubacterium sp. (assembly GCA_017614395.1). Taxonomy (GTDB): domain Bacteria; phylum Bacillota; class Clostridia; order Lachnospirales; family Lachnospiraceae; genus Eubacterium_F. The sequence goes on along the minus strand of JAGABX010000032.1, from coordinate 825 downwards.
TGCCAATAATCATCCGTGAGATTTTTCATCTGGTAACCGATCTTGTCTGCAACCGCCTCCATATCAGTACAGTACTTAGCATAAACGGTCTCAAGAGTGGTACCGGTCAGTGCCATATATGGATCGAGAATATAGGTAAGACTCGTATGACCGCCGTCAAAAAGCATATCATTCATGATACCTAAACCAATCATGTAGTCCTTGAGAGAGGTGCTTTTCAGGAGCTTCTGCACGGCCCGGGTCACATCGTCCGTCTCGGACAGAGCACGGTCCATGCCCTTTTCCCGTATCGCGTCGGCAAAATAGCATCGTCCGGGATTTCCCCATTGAGTATCAAACAGGAACGTCATCTCGCGATAGCAATAATCTGCCAGATCCACCGGTCGAACACCATCCGGATACAGCGAGTCGTATTCTTTCGTCCATTTTTTTCCATACAGGTATTCCACATCGGCCAGAGAGATGGAACGAAAGATGCTGACCCCGTTATAGTACATGGTTGCTCCGTAAAAACAAATAAACAGATTCGACGCCGTTTCGAACGGAAGCCAGATATCATCGGTATCTCCTATGATATCGATCCCGTAATCCGCAAAGGACAGAGAGACCGGTTTTGCCGGTTCGATGGTGACTTCCGACTGCGATTTCAGAAACGGAGCAATCTCATCGGTATCATCGGAGAGATTGTCCGACTCTTCCGATGAAACCGATGTAAAATCAAAAATTCTATCGGAGGACAGCACGTCGCTTTCCGTATTGACGGTTGCCGTATCGCCGTCCGGATCTGTCAGGGTATACTCATTCGCTGCTTCTTTTTGCACCTTC
>JAGABX010000031.1 GCA_017614395.1 Eubacterium sp. | reverse complement strand
TATAGGAAGCGTGCTGGCGGCTTTGGACGCCGAGGACTATAGCCTACCGTGCACGATCGAGAAGAAGACTCCGATCGGAGTTAAGCTGGTATTCTCGAAGTATAAGGATAAAAACGGAGGTGTGGTATGGTCTGTGGATCTTGTATATCAAACGACAACCCAACTCAAAGAAATGCCTCTCCTGACATTTGAGAATCATCCTGCTATCTATTCTGTTTCGCTGAAGGGATTGACAAAGAACGCGGACGGGCTGTATGAAGGGAATGTACTTGAGGAAAGATTTGATAAGGCCATCGCCGCGTTTGATGATATCATAAAGGCGTATCCGAAGCAACTGGCAGCGTAGGTTGCATAAGGCGTGTAACTTGATTTGAAAACTTTTTAGAAGGATCGTGACAGGCACGACAACTAGCGGGATTATTGATGGAGGCGGACTATGGAGGTAGAGATGTCATGAAAAAGTGGAATAAGTCAATCGTTATACTGATTGTCATCAGCATTTTGCTTGTTTTGTGTGGCTGCGGTGAAACGGCAGAAAATACAGAGACAAATAAAGCGCGGGCGCAGATTACGAAGGATTTCATGTCCCTTTTGGAGGATGATCCGGAACTGATGGAGCTTGTCGAAAAATCGATCTGTCTTGCAGCCGTAAACAACCCTGACAAAAAGACGAATCCGGTACAGTCGTTAAATGAGTATTATGACTTTCTGGATTGGTCTGCTACCTGCCTGCCATGGAACATACTTGACGGACAGGACACATCCAAACTGTATTCATGCATTGATCAGAGCCTTGATTATTTCTATTACCTTCTTGATCAACCACTCCCTGAGCTGGCGGGAAAAGGATATTATTATCCTTGCCTTGAGTACCATGAGCCAATTGCTTCCTGGCTCAAAAAGTACGCGGCAGACTGGGGAAAATTCCTGTCAACGGAAGAAAGCTGGAACGAGGAATACTATAAGTTGGTATGTGCAGATGAATCCTTTCATATGAACGAAGGCTGGTATGCGGACAAAAATGTTTGGACAAACTTTAATGACTGGTTTTCACGAAAACTTGCAGATGAGGAGCAAAGGCCGATTTCGGATGAGGATGTCATTTCTCCGGCTGATTCAACGCCGCAGGGCATATGGGAGATAGACGGCAATTCACAACTTGAGATGGGCGTGCAGTTAAAATCGACAAAGTTTTATAATGTGGAGCAGATTATCGGAGAAGACAGTAAATATGAAGATTGTTTCGCAAATGGAACGCTCACGCATACATTTCTTGATGTTAATGATTATCACAGATATCATTTTCCGCTCAGCGGCAAGATCCTGGAAGTGAGAAAAATCAGCGCACTTGATGCTGTAGGCGGACTGGTCGCATGGGATAAAGAGGAAAAACAGTATGTCTTGTATGACGAAAACCCCGGATGGCAGTCGATTGAAACAAGAGACTGCCTAATCATGGAAACGGAGTTTGGACTGGTGGCAATTCTGCCCGTCGCAATGTCCCAGGTGAGTTCGTGCACTTGGGAGGACAGTGTGAAGGTTGGTGTATCGGTTAAAAAGGGCGATCCTATGGGATTTTTCCTGTTTGGCGGAAGCGATATCGTGATGATTTTTCAGGATGGTGTCAAGGTGAATCTGTTGTCTAAGAAACACATCCTGATGGGAGAACCTTACGCTAATCTTGAGGTTGCTTGACTATTCACTGGAGAAGGCTACGGAGATGGGATTCGGTGCGGTTCTGTTCGAGGGAAATATCGAATTCTACGGCAAGAGCGGGTCAGATATTCTAACAAAGGTTTACAAAAAGGTATCGTGATGAAAAACAAAGATAAGACAAATGTAATGAGGGTTCTCGACGCAAAGAAGATTTCCTATGAGAGCCATTCCTATGAGGAAGATCCTTCTCTTTCCGGAGAGCAGATCGCCGGTATACTCGGTGAGGAGCCGGCATGTGTTTTTAAGACGCTCGTGACTCAGGGGAAGTCGGGAGGATATTATGTTTTTGTAGTACCTGTCGAGGCGGAGCTTGATCTGAAAAAGGCAGCTAAGGCTGCCGGTGAAAAGTCGGTTTCGATGATTAAGCAGAAGGATCTTCTTCCGCTGACAGGATATGTTCACGGAGGGTGTTCTCCAATCGGCATGAAAAAGAAATTCCCGACATTTATCCACGAGACAGCAAAGACTTTTGAAAAGGTTTTTGTAAGCGCCGGAAAGGTGGGACATCAGATCGAACTTTCACCGGATGATCTGATTGCTGTGGCTGAATGCAAGGCAGCAGATATAGTGTGAAGGAAATCGGAGGTTTCCTTTTCTGAGATCGAGAATATGGCGGAAAACGCTGTGTTTGAAAGCCTGGAGAGCGGTTTGCCTTTACCTTTGGGGTGAAAAGGTGTATAATGGAAAAATGGTAAAATCGGGAAATGTTTTTTAATATCAGGAGAACTGTATGAGTGTACATTCCGACACCTACCGGGTGATCAGAAGTAAGCGAAAGACAATATCAATCGAAGTAAACAACGACCTTGATGTCATCGTTCGGGCACCGAAGTGGGTATCAATGCGAGACATTCGGTATTTTGTCGATGAAAAGGAAAATTGGATTCGTAAAGCGAAAAAGCGCGTGGAGAAAGCAAAGGAAGCGAATGCGTCAATGTCGGACAACCGCTTAAGTGAAGCGGAATTACATGAGCTGGCAGATAGAGCGAAACAGTTGATTCCCGGAAGAGTAGCCTATTATGCGAACTTATTGGGTGTTTCCTATGGCAGGATCACAATCCGTAACCAGAAAACCCGTTGGGGGAGTTGTTCATCTAAGGGGAATCTCAATTTCAACTGCCTGTTGATGCTTGCTCCGCCGGAGGTAGTAGATGCCATCGTGGTTCATGAGTTGAGCCATCGGATCGAGATGAATCACTCGGCTCGGTTTTACAAGCATGTTTACCGGGTTTATCCGGATTATGACAAATGGAATGGATGGCTAAAGAAACACGGACGGGAACTCCAGATGAGAAATCCCTGAGGTGGTCATTTGGCATGAAAGCAGCGTCGTTGTATTTTTGAAAGGTAACAGGAAACTGAGATTCGTTTCGATGTTTTCGTTATACCAGTGTATATGGAAGAGATTTCCCTCACCCTTTATCATGGGAGGTTTACCATGGCAGATGAACAGTTCAACCAGGTGGGCGCATCCACACCCTTGGGGCAGACATCCTATGCTGCCGGGATGATGAACGAGCAACAGTTTAATCAACTAAGTCACGCTTTATATAGCTACTGCAAAGTAATGCGAGTGCCTAAGCTGGGAGCAGTCCCCATTGTGATCACTGTTCTTGAGGGTTTGGTAATAACTCTTGTCACGGCGGCTCTCGGGGTTAAAATATGGGCGGCTGTGGCCATAGGCGCTTCGGTAAGTGCTGTGTTTGCTTTTCTTTGCTGGCTCGCTTACAGATACCGGGTAGGCGCTTCAAAAAGGCTCAATTCCGATCTTGCCATAGACGGCGGGCGGAGAATGATCATCGACTTTGCCTCGGCGAGACCCTTTGTGGATGATCAGTTCAGGGTTGGCAGACATTATCTGTATATCAAAAACGGGGCTGTGCTCAGGCTTGACAGCATTATCGATATAGTAAGGGTAACAAGCAATTACAAGATGGTTCCAACGGGTGTGTTTTTGAGCGTCAAAGTTAAAGATGCGAACGGCAGTATGGCATTTCCGCTCTGCAGATTACATATGCTAAAAGCCGGGACTGAGATTGATGAGATACGTAAAGCGGTTCTGCAAGGGAATTTGCCGTGGAAGGGAGATAGTAAATGAATCCAACAGTTATTAAGTATAATTATTTGTCACCGCTTTTTGAGTCGCAGAGAAAAAAGAGTAAGGGGTTTATCATTGCAGGCAGCATAATCGCCGGTCTGTATTCCTTCGGCACTATATACAGTTTGCTGATTCCCATGCCTGTGACGAACCAGGAGCTTGAGTATAAACTGTATACTCCGATCTTTGCAGCAATGATCATTCCGGGTCTGGTGCTGTTATGTATAGGATTGGCCATGAGCAGGAAGGTTAATATGGCGTTTCGCTATGAGACGATCCTTTCCGGTGATAAAAACGGTATCGTAGAGATACGTGAACTGACAGGTCAGACCGGCAAGAGTCAGGAAAAAGTTTTGAAGGAACTGGAGGCTCTGTTCCGTAAAGGCTTTTTTCAAGGGTGTACACTTCAGTTTGAGGGAACGCCTGCAATTATAATAAATGACGCAATGGTCGGTGAGAGAGGGACCGGATTCGCTGAGGTTCGCTGTCCGAAATGCGGAGGCGTAACCAGAATTCGCGCGGGGAGCCGAGGCCAGTGTTCCTATTGTCACTCACCGATTGAGGATGTATAATGGATGTCATGGAGAAATATCAGAATAACAGGAGGTAGAAGCATGATTCGGGGTCACATTAATAAACTAATGTCAATGCTTGTGCTGTTGGGACTAGTGTTGAATGGTTGTTACGAAATACCAACAGAAGCAAATGCCAAACAAACATTAAGAATCAATCCGACAGAGGCTTCTCTCGTGGTCGGCGAATCCACGGAACTGCGCGTGAAGGGGCTCGGCTCCGGGCAAAAAGCCAAGTGGAAAATATCTGACAGCAGTGTTATTGCCAAAACTAAGGCTACAAAAAAATATATCCGGATCAAGGCAAAAAAAGAAGGCAGTTCCAGGGTTACTGCCCGTGTAGGGAAGAAAAAGCTTTCATGTAAGGTTACGGTAAAAGAAGAAACTACACAGACGTATTCGTCAAACGATAAATTTGCCTCCGCTGTATCGGATATGATACGTGATAACCAGGTGCAGAGCAGTGCTGCAATCGCTGCAGCGGATCCTTTTTATACCGGACGACTGATTGCTCAGGAAAAGAATAAATCGGTTGATTATGATGCATATTCACCAAAGGCGTCCATGAGGAACAGTGACGGTATTTGTATCCTCCAGTTTGAATCCTCAGCCGATGCAAAAAAAGCATTTCAACAATTGTCAAATAATGACGACATAGAGTGGGTGGAGCCGGATGCATATATCGGAACCTCGGAAATTGATTATGAAGAACCATCATTAGCAATTTCTGATATGCAGGGAAGCAGCAGCGAGCATCTCTCGTGGGGTGTATCGCGAATGGGGGCGGATCAGTATGCGGCTAAAACAAGCCGTGATGAAATAGTTGTTGCCGTAGTTGACACCGGAGTTTCAGCACACCCGTTCCTCGGAAATCGCAGGATCTCCGGTTATGATTATGTTGATAATGATTCGGATCCGACGGATTTGAATTCACATGGTACACATGTTGCAGGAACAATTGTGGACTGTACGCCGGGATTGAACGTGAGAATCATGCCGGTCAGAGTTCTCGATGCCAACGGTAACGGCTATTTTTCGACAATTGCCCTCGGAATCCGATATGCGGCTGACCACGGCGCCAAGGTTATTAATCTGAGTCTCGGCGGCGGACACAGCAACTATACGGATTCAGCTGTTCAGTATGCTCTGAACAAGGGCGTGACTGTTGTTGCTGCCGCCGGAAACAATTACAGCAACACATCAACATTCTGTCCGGCTCATATGAGCAATATAATTGTTGTCGGAGCCATTGACGAGAATGAGGACAGGGCTTATTTTTCCAATTACGGAAACAGCCTGGATGTGGCAGCGCCCGGAGTTGATATAGTCAGTTGTGTTCCGGGTGGCTCATATCAATCATATCAGGGAACATCAATGGCGAGTCCTCATGTAGCGGGAGCTGCCGCAATGATTATACTCAATCATCCCGGAAGCACACCGAGCGAAGTCGAATACAGGATAAAATCCTGTGCGCGTGATTTGGGTACAGCTGGTTGGGATATGTATTACGGATACGGGATACCTGATCTGACCGCATTGGACGATTCCGCACCCGTTCCTACGGCTACGCCGGCACCGACAACAAAACCGACTGCAACTCCCGTCAGAACTGCGACGCCGATCAATACGACTACGCCTGTTCCGACAACTGCTCCGATTTCAACGATGGTGCCGGTTCCGACACAGGCGCCGATAGCAACATGGACTCCGGTACCTACCGGAACGCCTTCCGCAACTGCAGCTCCAATCAGAACTCCGGCGCCGACATCTGACCCGTCGGGCGAAGGAAATGATCCGTCCGGATATAAATATCGTGTAGCGGACGATTTGACTGCTATTATCACCGGCTATACCGGATCAGGCGGAAATCTGACATTGCCTGTCAGTCTCGGAGGATATCCGTTGTCCGGAATCAGTGACAGGGCATTTAAGGGCAATGGTAATATTACTTCACTTCGTATAGAGGGAAATGTCTGGATCAGTGACGAGGCATTTTACGGTTGCTCTGCTCTGCGAAAGGTTGATATCATCGGAATTGTTTCCGGCGTCGGATCAAAAGCATTTGCGGGATGTTCATCGTTAAGTGAATTTGATGTGACGGGCATGATGTTCAGATCATATACGGATATCTTTTCAAATTGTTCCTCCCTGCGTTTGGCAGTGATCACCGGAATAATTGACAATTCAGTGCTGACAGGATTAAAAAATGCACCTTCACTGAATGATATCCGTATTACGGGAATTGTATCATGACAGGCTCTGTGGACAGGGAGTTTAAATCAATAACGGACGAAATCAGTCAGACCGGGCATATTACCGAAGCTGGGTTGAAATATATTTTAGTGTGTCCGGGAGCGGATAATGAAGAATATTTGTTCGCGACTGCTAGAAATGTTACTGAACGATATTTCGGAAGAGGAATATACCTTCGCGGTCTGATCGAGTTTACAAACTATTGCAGGAATAATTGTTATTATTGCGGAATACGTCATGGAAACGGGAACGCTGAGAGGTATCGTCTCACAGAGGGAGAGATTTTATCTGCCTGTGATATAGGTGAGAGCATCGGGTTCAGAACTTTTGTTTTGCAGGGGGGAGAGGATCCATATTTCACTGATGACAGGATCTGTCATATTGTGAGTGAAATAAAGAAAAAACATCCGTCCTGTGCGGTAACGCTGTCAATCGGTGAAAAGTCCTATGACAGTTACCGGAGGTTTTTCATGGCAGGAGCGGATCGCTATCTGTTACGCCACGAAACTGCGAATTCAGATCATTACGGTAAACTGCATCCCGAGTCAATGTCAGCTGAAAACAGACAAAAATGCCTTTTTGATTTGAAAAAGATCGGATTCCAGGTGGGTTGCGGCATAATGGTGGGAACACCTCATCAGACAATGGAACACATTTATGAGGATATTGTTTTTATGCAGGAGCTAAAACCGCATATGATCGGAATCGGACCGTTTATCGCACATAGAGACACTCCGTTCTCGGATGAGGAAAGCGGAAGCGTCGGCATGACACTCAGATTCCTTGCGGTTCTGAGGCTGTTGTTTCCGAAGGCACTCCTGCCCGCTACAACCGCTCTGGGAACGGCCGACGCACAGGGCAGGGAAAAGGGTATTCTGGCAGGTGCAAATGTCCTGATGCCTAATCTGTCCCCTGTAAATGTCAGAGGGAAATACCTGCTTTACGACGGAAAAATCTGTACCGGCGATGAAGCTGCGGAATGCAATGCCTGTTTGAGAAAAAGGATAGAAAACATTGGATATCATGTAGTTGACAGCAGGGGTGATCATCCGGATTTTGAAAAAGGTGGTTGCAGCAGATAATGCTATACTTGTGTTGACAATGTTTCCTTGATGGGGTATATTATAAAAAGTGCTTGAATCGGTAAACTGACGGAGTAAGATATGTTTACAGCTGTTTTTTAGGAGGATATTATGTTTTGTACAAATTGCGGCAGTTCTCTTGATGATAATGTGAAGTTTTGCAGGATGTGCGGAACTCCCGTGCAGAGAGCAGCAGGACAGATTGATGAAAACGTTACTCCGGTGGGTGCTCAGCCTGTCGATTTTCAGACCAATGCCCAGCCTGCTGATTATCAGACCGAACAGGGGTGGGACGCGCGCGCGGAGGAGTATTTAGCACAGACATCAGTTGAATGGAACAAGACCGAACAAAATCAGAAAAAACCCCGCAAATGGAAAAAATGGGTAATCATCGGCGGCAGCGCGGCAGCGGTGTGCATTGCTGTCGGAGTGACTTTTTTAGTTGCAGGGGCGCGGATCAGGAACTTTTTCAATTCAATGAAGAGTCCCGAGGATTATTACCGGATTGTTGAATCGGATTACATAGACAGCCGGGGAAAACTGATGCTGAATGCCTACAATTTGGGCGCCAAAACTGTCCATGCGGATTCGAGCCGGGAGTTAAATGTCAGATTCAAAATGAATCCGATGCTGCAGACGATGTTGAATTCTTTTGCTAATAATTCAATTACCGGAAATTCCGGAATAGATTTTTCCAAGTTCAGTGACATTGAATTCCATTCGAGAATCGGCGCGAAGGATATGTCAGAGCTCGCGGCCATCGGGGACATTACAATAAACGGTGAAAGGCTGATTGATTACAAGACTTATTCAAATCTAAGCACGGGCGAGAGCTTTATCTCGTTTCCGATGCTGAGCGCTGCGTTTTTGAAGATAGACGGGAAAAATGCTTTTTCGGACATGGGAAGTTTTGAAACAGCCAGGCAGCTCGTTCAGGCAATTCCCGACGATGATACCCTCGAGAGGATCGTGGAGCGTTATCGGGATATCGCGTTGTCGGGAATTAATAATGTTACAAAATCCTCCGGCAGTCTGACGGTCGGTTCGGTTTCACAGGATTGTACCATTCTGGAGGCTACGTTGACCGGAAATGATCTGAATAATATAATAAAAAACTGTCTGACCGCAATGCGAAGCGATGAGGAACTGCGGGTGATTTTTGATCGTCTCAGCGATTTGTACGGTTATCAGGACATGACTTATGACAAACTGATAGAGATGCTGTTAAATGATTTGGACAGAACCGGGATTAACTCCGACATCGACAATGTGAAGCTGTTGGTTTACGTTGACTCTGAAGGTGACGTGATTGGGCACAGAATTAACCTTGCGTATGGTTTGGATACGTGTGAGATACTGTTAGGCATGCCGGTAAGCGGCAGTGAGTTTGCTTTTGAATTCTCTGTAAATGAGAGCGGAGATTATACAGAGTACGTGACAGGATCAGGTACGATAAAGGGTGATATTATTACCGGTGATTTCAGCATAGGTGATGATCCTACGGACATAACAGTGATCGGTGTTGAGAATTTTGACCTGAAGGCATTGTCGAAGGGTAAATTGTGCGGTTCGTTTGTCTATAATCTTCCGTCGGATATTATGGGTGGTGTCAAACTTCGTTTGGATATCGATACCGATATGACGGATGTTACCGGAAAGCTGTCTCTGCTCTATGTGGGCGAACCTTTGGCTTCATTGGCCTTTGATGCTCATGAGTGTGATTATCCGATCGAGTGCGTCCCGACGCCGGCTGACAAGGTTTATGATTCATCTGTATCTGCGGAGGTTCAGGAATACCTGAACAGTTTGAATATTGATACATGGATTCAGGATGTCAGGGAACGGATCGGAATTGATTTCAGCTTTATAAAGGATTCTTTCCTGCCGGATAATTCAAATCACGGCTTTGGCGGTGATTATGTCGAGTGAGGTGATTATGCACACGTTAACCGTATCAGGAATTTGCAAGCAGTTTCGCAGGAACAAGCCGGTTCTGACAGATGTCTCGTTTTCCGCAAATGGCGGCGAATGCATCGGAATAATCGGAGAAAACGGTTCCGGCAAATCAACCCTGCTGTCAATAATCGCCGGTTGTCTGAAACGGGACGCCGGCGAGATTGTTTTTGACGGGAACAGCCTTGGAAAGGGAGATTTTGCAAAAAGCATCGCCTATGTTCCTCAGGATAACCCATTGATCGAGGAACTCTCCGTGCGTGACAATCTGCGCCTGTGGTACGGCAATGACCTGTCCACGATCATGGATGGAGGAGATGATCTGACCGGGATTTTAGGGATACATGAGTTTATTGATGAAAAAGTAAAGCATCTGTCGGGCGGAATGAAAAAAAGATTGAGCATTGGGCTGGCGGCATCTGAACGTCAGCCTGTAATTCTTCTTGATGAGCCGGGAGCGGCGCTGGATTTGCCGTGCAAGGAGCGAATCGGTGTATATCTGAACGCCAGGAAAAGCCGGGGACATATCATTGTAATTGCAACACATGAGGAGAGGGAAATAGCGCTCTGCGATCGTATTCTGTTGTTGAAAAACGGCGATTTGAATCAGATTGATTATGATGGTGACATACACAGGCTTGTCGGAATGCTGAATGCAGGGTGAACGTAATGATCGGAGTGTTTTCTTTTTTCAGAATGGAATTAAAAAGAATGCGTCGTCATCTGTTGTCGATGATAGCCGGAACGGTTCTTGTCATCGGACTGATATCGGTCATTCTTTTTTTAGTTGCAAATAATGAGAGACAGGGCAGGATTTCAAGGACACGAGTCGGACTCGTGATGGGAGAGAACGGTGCTTTTTCCGGATTTGTAACACAGGCCATGAATTCTCTCGGTGAGATCGGTGAAGCGTTTAGTTTCGAGGAGATGAGCGAGGATGAGGGATCGGAGTTGCTCGAGCAGGGAGAGATAACAACTCTGCTGATCGTTCCGGATGATTACGTCCGCTCTCTTTTTTATGGTGAAAACAAACCGGTAACAATCCGATATGCATCATCTCATGCCGACATTCCTTCGCTGTTATTGAAACAGCTCACGAGCGCTGCAGCTTCGTACATTATTGATACGGAAGCAGGTATGTATTCAGTTAATGACTGGTATAGAAAAGAAGGGAAGCCGCTCACTGATGAGACGGAGTATGCTTTGAATCTGGACTATCTGAATGCTGTCATGAACCGTAATGCCTCAATCAGGGAGGAATTGATCGACACATATGACAGTGCGTCTTATACTCAGTATTATGTGGCGGCCGGAATAGCTCTGTGGCTGCTTATGATCGGACTCAGCTGCAGAGATATGCTGGCGCCGGAAACAGGCAGTCTGTACACTATGATTGCAGTGAGGGGCGTATCGTTCCTTGCTCAGAGCGCGTTGAGGGGAATTTCGTTTCTGTTAACATATGGAATGTATTATCTGATGTTCGCAATTCCGGCCTCGGTTATTGCCTGCGTTTTTTATGAAATTCCGTGGTATGTATTTGTGTCGATGATTCCCGCGGTATGGTTGACAGCATCAGTCGTACGTCTGGTCTATACCGTTGTAACAGGCAGGATTTATTCAATTGTTTTGCTGTTATTATTGCTGTTGATAATGGGATTTATCAGCGGTTATTTTTATCCGTCACAGTATCTGCCGGAATCATTGCAAAATGTCGGTGCATGCCTTCCGACGAGTTTCATTTTTAAATCAGTCAGAGAGAGCATAGTCGGAAATTACGCGCCTGTAACATCGGTGATATGCGTGTTATATTCTGTTATTCTTGATGCGATTTCCGTTGCGATCGATCTCGGTTACAGAGTCAGGAGGTTGCGATGAAATACTTTTTTGTACGAAATATTATCATTGCAAAACGACTGATGAAGGGACCTTTTTTCTGGATTTGCATGTCGTTATTATTGATATTGCCGATTGCCCTGAAAAACGAGATCGAGAAGCACGGTGTAGGTGTTCACGTTCTGATATTGGACGAGTCGGGGGAAAATGTGTCTGCCGAATTGACAGATTCTCTTATCTCTGTGGGGAACTCTGTGATTTCGTTCAAAATCTGGAATGGAACTGAGAGTGAAATGCGTGACAGGATTGCCGGTGGTCACGCACAGGCGGGATATATCATTCCGTCTGACATTGCGGAACGTGTGCGTTCATACCACAATGAGAAAACACCTCTGCTGACTGCGATCCGGAGTGACCGCGAGATAAGCGTGCGCGTGATTGATGAGGTGGTTTATGGGAAATTATATGATCTGTATGCTGAGAGTATTGCTCAGGATTTCACATCTAAGTTGGACGGGAGGGATGATCCGGCTCGTACTCCGTTCATTCATGACAGGTATACCGGATATCTGAACGCGGAAATTCCGTTTTTGTTTACGCATGCGGACGGCAGCGTGTTTACGGAGTTTCAGAATGAGGATGACCGTTCTGTGGCAGTTCAACCGCTGAAGGGGCTGATAGCATTATTGGTTGTCCTGATGTCATTGTCCGGAGGCATTTTATGGTATCAGGATGAGAAACGAGGAGTTTTCATGCGTTTCGGCCTCGCGGAAAAAAACCTGGTTCATCTGTCATATATCGTGATACCGACACTTGCGGCCGCAATTACGGGATTGGTGACAAATATGCTCCTGGTAAATGGTTCTTTCCCGAAGGAAGCCCTGACCATGCTGCTGCTCGTGATAATACAGGTGCCGGTTGCGTTTCTGCTCCAGAAGCTTGTCAGATCGGTTTATCTGTACATGGCGCTGATTCCGGTTATCATAGTATGCTATCTGATCGTTGGTTTAGCATTTTTTGAAAAAGACTTGCATTTTTGACATTTTTGTGGTAGAATGACGGAGTATGTTGGAAAAGTATCCGCCGGGGGATTCAGAGGGCGGAAAAAATACTAAATCATAGGGAAAAGGATGGTAAAAACTTATGAAAAACGAGAAAAAGAGAAGCTTTTTCGGCAGTGTCAAGTTTAAACTGATCCTCATCATCGTTCTGATCATGGCGATTCCGTTGATCTCGACGATCCTGATCAGTTACTTCACGTCTCATTCATCGGCTGTAGATAATATGAAGGAGATGAATGACGAGCAGGTGAAGATAGTTAACACGAATCTGAATTCAATCGTCAACCAGAATCTGCAGATCATGCAAACTGTAGCGAATTCCGTATCCGCTCGTAAATTGCTGAAGGGCGACCTCGATGCAGACAGCGTCAGCGCATGGCTGGCAGCAACCGACGAGGAGGCCGGAGACGGCAACGTCCTTGCCATCGCGGACGTGAACGGTATGCAGGTTGCCAAGTCAAAGGGAGATCTCGTCGATGTCGGGGATCGTGAGTATTTTCAGAAGGCAAAGGAGACCGGAAAGTTCTTCGTATCCAACCAGAACATTTCAAAGTCGGACGGAAGCCGTATCTGTACATTCTGTCATCCGGTGTTTGACGAGGATGGAAAAACATTCCTCGGTACTGTTCAGAGAAACTATAAACTGGATACATTGACAGATATTGTTAAGGGCGAGATGAGTGATATCCGTCAGGATATTTTCGTTGGAGATAACAACGGTGACCTGATGGCACATACCTCGATGGATCTGAATACCGGCGAGGCAACCAATTTTGCCAGCCAGCAATGGTATACCGAGTCCCGTGACAATCCGACTGCAACCGGTTCATACGATTCAAATTTCAACGATACAAGCTGGTGCATCTCCTATGCAAGAGAAGAGGTTACAGGCTGGGTAACCGTCATCGCGACGGATACCGGTGAGGCGCTGGCCGCTTCTAACAAGATGCTCCTGATCATAATCATTATCGGCGTGGTTATGCTGGCAGTTGCGATTGCGCTGTCAATTTATCTGGCTATTTCGTTTACCAAGCCAATCCTGGCCGTAAATGAGACCATCAATTCCCTGTCAGAGGGCGAGTTCAAAAAACTTGAGAATAAACGTCTCCAGAGACGCGGGGATGAGTTCGGAGATATCGTGCGCCACATCAATCAGTTGATTGACAAACTGACACACGTTGTGGAGAGTGTCAAGGACGCATCACTGACCGTGACACAGCAGGCAGGGGATTTGTCAGAGACATCTGTACAGATCAATGCCACGACCCGGGAAATGGCAAATGCCGTTACCGATCTCGCTCAGGGTGCTACCGATCAGGCTGATACGGTAGAGAATGCGAGCGGAAATGTCGGAGTTCTCTCTGAATCAATCCAGACTGTTGCTACAAATGCAGAGACTCTCGCAAATGAAGCTGCTGATATGAATGAGGCCAGTCAGGCATCTGCTGAGGCACTGAAACAGCTGGCAGGAAATATGACTACCATGGAGAGCTCGGTAGCCGACATTACAGAGACTATGAACGCGACAAACGCTGCGGTTCAAAACGTAAACGAGAAGGTCGATGGCATCACTTCGATAGCATCACAGACCAACCTCCTTGCACTGAATGCTTCTATCGAGGCGGCGAGAGCAGGAGAGGCAGGCAAAGGTTTCGCGGTCGTTGCCGAGGAGATCGGACAGTTGGCTACACAGTCTGCAACAACGGCGGCTGAGATCCGTGACGAGATGGAGAATCTCCTTCGTCAGGCACAGGCGGCAATTGAGAAGACAAATGAGATAGCGGATATCCGTTCGAATGTAAACGAGGTATTGGAGGATACTGTTGAGAGAATCAACCTCCTGATCAAGGATGTCAGCAACACTGTTGACGGTGTTCAGACGATTTCACGACTGACCGTTGATTGTGACGCTTCCAAGGGACAGATTGTGGATGCGATGAGCACACTGTCAGCCGTTTCCGAGGAGAATGCGGCTTCTACCGAGGAGACATCTGCTTCCATGCATCAGTTGGAGGCAACAATCTCAACACTGACCGAGTCGGCCAAGAGCCTGAACGAGGTTGCGGAGAACATGAACGAGGAACTGAAATTCTTCAAGATCTGATAGAGTTTTCAAAGTGGTTTGATCATCATGAAATAAACGTATAAAAAGAGCTCGCCGGAAATCAACCGGCGGGCTCTGTTTTTTTATCGCAGGGGCTGTGCACTGGGTTTAGCTGCTACGCGGTACGAGGGACTATTCATATGGATTTTCTGTCATCATCACTGTATCTGTATTCCTCGGGATAACGGTACATGCCATAGAGTGGAGAATCGCTGCCGGGAATGCGTCCGGTTTCCACGACCTCAAACCCGAAATGCTCAAAAAAACCGATTTCCATTTCCTCCTGAGTCTCAACAAAACATCCGCGCCCTTCGTCGCGTATGTAGTCTAAAACAGGAGTCAGCATTTTGTCTGCCAGGTCATGGCTGTTTGCAGATGGTCGGATGGCGAGATCAAGCAGGTACCAGGCTTTGTTCTGAGTGTGTCTGGCGCGCAGATCTGCAGTGTACTTTTGGTATTTGTTCAGCCCGCTGATGATATTGAACGGAAGTTTTAATCCGCCGGCTTTCAAAAAAGAAGATACGCTTATGGTGGTATATCCGGGTGGCATGAAAATTGCCATTCCGTTGACCTTCGGACCGTCGCCGATGATCAGCGCTCTGTCCTTTACCTGATTAATGCTGACAGTCCATAACCGCTCTACCTTTGCCGGAGTGCAGTGGTTTTTGAAAAGGATATCATACAGCTCGTACCCCTCATATGCCTCGGCATTGCATTTTGCCGCGAGCGGTATCTGCTCATCGTTCAGGAGATATACTCCTAAACTTTTTGCTAATTCATTATATGATTCATTCATAGTTACTGATCTTCTCCACTTTAATACATAAAACACCATTCCGAAAATATATTTTAACATACATTGTGCCATAAAGTCAAATTGAAAATTGACTTTTTCAATCTTATATGATATTATGGAAAAGTTGATTAACAGTTTGTAATAAATATGGTACATATTATAGTATTTAAGTATAGTATCGACGTGTGTGTGAACGGAGTGAGATTATAACGGAGATGAAAAAGAATTCCCTGTTGCATTCCATGCTTCTGTTATTAGCGGCAGCGATATGGGGCAGCGCATTTGTGGCGCAAAGTGTCGGAATGGAGCATATAGGACCATTTACATTCAGCGCGGTGCGTAATACGGTTGGATTTATTGTTTTAATTCCGATAAGCCTATGGAGCAGGAGACTTTTTCCGGAAAACTCACGCGGACACAGATTCGGGTTGTCAAAACAAACTGTAATCGGTGGAATCATCTGTGGCGTGGTCCTCTGTGCATCGAGCAATTTCCAGCAATGCGGCATGGTATACACTACTGTCGGAAAATCCGGTTTTATCACGGCACTGTATGTCGTATTTGTTCCGGTATTCGGGCTCTTTTTGAAAAAGAAAACGACATGGCGCACATGGGTGTCGGTTGTGTTGGCGGTTGTCGGTCTGTACCTGCTGTGCATGACCGGAAACGACATGACGCTGAATTTCGGTGACGGACTGATGCTGGTATGCGCGATGCTGTTCGCTGTGCATATCCTGACTGTGGATCATTTCATAGACGGAGCGGATGCTGTTTCCATGAGCTGCATTCAGTTCGGGGTGACTGCTCTGATATCGACGGCGTTGATGTTTATTTTTGAGGAACCGGAGATTTCCGCGATAACCATGTCGTGGTTGCCGATTTTGTATGCCGGCATATTGTCATCAGGAGTGGCATTTACTTTGCAGATCATCACACAGAGGAGACTGTCCCCGGTGGTGGCGGCACTGATAATGAGTATGGAATCGGTGTTTTCCGTATTGTCAGGGTGGATTGTTTTAGGAGAGACACTTAACACACGTGAAACCATAGGATGTGTATTGATGTTTTCGGCGATAATTCTCTCGCAATTGAAAAATAAAGAAAAATAGAATATAAGGAGTGGTAAACAAATGGGTAAGAAACAGATCAGCAGAGAAGAAAAAATCAGGCGATACAAAACGCGTCAGAGGATTCTGACGATCATCGGGCTGAGTATTGTGGCGGGGCTCATAGTGATGACGTTTATCATGCCGGGACATGTGGATGAGGAAAACTACCAGCCGGCAATCTATGCGACGTTTGTGGCGATGGTTCCTCCGATAGCGGCAATTATACTGGCACTGATAACCAAGGAGGTTTATTCCTCACTGTTTTTCGGAATAATCATCGGCGCATTGCTTTATTCTAATGGAAATCTGGAGTTAGGTCTGAATACGATGCTGTACAAGGAGGATGCAGGGCTCATATCCAAATTATCGGATTCATGGAATGTCGGCATCATAGTATTTCTGGTATTACTGGGCATTATGGTGGCACTGATGAACGAGGCAGGAGGATCAAAGGCGTTCGGGCATTGGGCGTCCAAACATATCAAGACGCGTGTCGGCGCACAGTTGGCCACATTTGTTTTGGGTGTCCTGATTTTTGTGGATGACTATTTTAACTGTCTGACGGTCGGCTCTGTTATGCGACCGATCACGGACCGTCATCAGACATCACGCGCAAAACTCGCATATCTGATTGATGCGACGGCAGCTCCGGTCTGCATCATCGCGCCGATATCCAGCTGGGCTGCGGCGGTAACATCGTCAGTTCCGGAGGATTCGGGGATAAATGGCTTTTCAATGTTTCTGACTACAATACCGTACAATTTCTATGCGCTGACAACTATTTTGATGATCATTTATGTCACAACACGGAAATTTGATTTCGGACCGATGAGGGTTCATGAGAGGAATGCTCTTAACGGAGATATTTTTACTACTTCTGAGCGCCCTTACGGTGAGGGAGATGACGATGATGAAGGTGATAAAAAATCGAGAGGCCGTGTGATAGACCTTGTATTCCCTATCATCGTGCTCATTACCTGCTGTATTTTCGGAATGGTCTATACCGGCGGATTCTTTGACGGTGAGGATTTCATCACCGCATTTGCAAACGCGGATGCCTCACAGGGACTCGTTCTCGGCAGCATGACAACATTGCTCATCAGTTTTTCGTTCTACATGATACGCGGATCACTTACCTTCAAGCAGTTTATGGGATGCATTGCCAAGGGTTTCAGCACAATGGTTGCTCCGGTTCTGATCCTGGCTATGGCATGGACACTCTCGGGAATGACCAATCTGCTCGGACTCAGGGAGTTCGTATATGATATCGTAAACAATTCCGCAGGTTCTCTTCAGATGTTCCTGCCGATGATAATATTCCTTGTAGCATTATTCCTCGCGTTCGCGACGGGAACCAGCTGGGGTACATTCGCTATCCTTATACCTATTGTGTGCAGTGTGTTCGGTCAGTCGGATACATATCAGATGATGGCAATTTCGATTTCGGCATGTCTGGCTGGCGCGGTTTGCGGCGATCATTGTTCACCGATTTCGGATACGACGATAATGGCCAGCGCCGGAGCGCAATCGGATCATGTCAACCATGTTTCCACGCAGCTTCCGTATGCTCTGACAGCGGCAGCGGTTTCGGCTGTGGGATTTCTGCTTGCCGGAATACTCGGTTATGCGACGGAAAGCAATATGGCCCTGATATCGTTGCCTGTTACTTTGGTATTGATGATCGTTACCCTGATAGTGATGGAAAAAATACTCGGTGGGAAAAAGTCTGCCGGACAGAGTTGATAAAGGTGCTTTGATACGGATTTTTTTGAGGAAAAGGAAGTCGATGAATGGATGATGAAACAGTATTCGGATTGTTTCAATGCACTGAAGCGATGAGGCGCATTCTGAAACAATGCATGAGGTACTGGGAGATGTCCGGAATGGATTATCACGCACAGATAACGAGGATGAGAGAGCGGGGAGAACTTCCGTGCCATAACAAACGAGAGGGGATGGAACGTATTGAACAACTCAAAAGAAACATGTTTATATGATGAAGAGTCTCCGGCGTATATGCCGGGGGCTTTTTCTGATGTTTATGTGGAAAGATCAGCCCTTGAACACTCGCGTACCGGAATGATTTTGTCACGTTTGAACGGAAAAACACCACCTGCAATCCATGAGATAAACAGTTACAAGGATGTATTCTACAGAAGTTCCCACAACACAATAAATAACAGTATCGACATATGTACGGGAACGGGAAATAATGCGGCACCTGACCGGTCCGGCCACGGAATTAACGGAGGGACTCTTATTCTGGCCAGGAAAAAAGATCATTATATTTTCCGTGGTTCTCCGGTGTGTCAGGATTTTGATGAGAAGCATTTTTATTATGCTTCAAGCGCGATGAATTGTATCTATGATTGTGAATACTGTTACCTGAAGGGTATGTATCCATCGGCTCATATTGTGATATATGTAAATCCCGAGGATACTTTTGACGAGATTGACGGGATGTTAAACCAACACCCGATGTATGTGTGCATCTCATACGATACTGACCTGCCGGCACTCGAGGGAATTACCGGTCTGGTCCGCGATTGGGCTGAATTCGCTCTGTCCCGCCGGGAGTTGCGGATTGAGTGCCGGACGAAGTGTGCGCGTACGGATTTGTGGGATGAATTGCCGGTTAATGAGAATTTTATACTTGCGTTCACACTGTCACCAACGGAAATCGCAGACAGATATGAGCATCGTGCGCCCTCGCTGTCCGCCCGTTTGGTTTCGATAGAAAAAGCGATTGCAGCCGGACATCCTGTCAGATTGTGCTTTGACCCTGTCATTCATACGAAGGATTGGGAAGAAATATATGCTGCAATGATTGATGAGGTGAGAACGGGACTTGATCTGTCGGAGGTAAGGGATATCAGCATCGGCACATTTCGGATATCGCAGAATTACCTGAGGCGAATGCGCAGGAATATGCCGGATTCCCCGCCGGTTAATTTCCCGTTTGAGACTGAAAACGGCGTATGCGTTTATCCGGATTATTTGCGAAATAAAATGACGGATTTCATGATCCGCAGATTGTCTGAAATCGTGCCGGGGGAACGGATATACACATAAAATATGCTTTACTTTTTTATGAAAAAGGTGTATAATAATAATGTTTTTGATGTATTTCAAAAACTGACAGCGTAGTGGAATAG
>JAGABX010000030.1 GCA_017614395.1 Eubacterium sp. | reverse complement strand
TTCTTGTCGTTAGGGGTAACTACAAGAATACACGAAAAAACAAAATCTTACTACCATTTTTTTGAAAAAGATCAAGAATTCTCAGAAAAGTTAGATCTCAGAGATAGTTCGCTTGCCATCGCGGCAGCGATTTGGTACAATTCGATATATCATTGCATGTACGATCCTCTCAACGCTGTATGGAATTTAGAGGATTGAGTAGTAATACTATTATTTAGAAGCGAGAGTGGATCATGTACGAGATCATTTCTACTATTTCGGAGAGTGAAAAGTCTGCGGTCTATCTGGCAGCAGTGCCGGAATATGAGGAACCGGTCATTGTAAAGGTTTTGGAAAATGGGAATGAGGATGTCATCAGGCGGATTGCAGAGTTAGATGTCCCGCAAATCCCTAAAATATTGAATTGGGAGACGGACGGAGACAGGCTGACGGTATATGAGCAGTATATCGATGGTGAAACAATAGATGTCTTTGTTGAGAAAAATCATTCTACCGAGGATGAGATCGTCGCATTTATCATACAGATCTGCGATGGACTCGAGGTTCTGCATCGTTTAGATCCGCCGATAATCCATCGGGATCTGAAGCCGTCTAACATATTAGTGACCCGGAATGACGAACTAAGACAGAGGATGATGACAAACAGCAGCCCTGATTATAATTATGATTCTCTGAATCCGGGAACTGATGATTCAGCAGACATGCCCGAAGCTAAAGTCAGCATCATCGATTTTGACGCTTCCAGGGAGTATAAATCTGAGCAGACGAGGGACACTCAGATCCTCGGCACCGCATCATACGCGCCGCCGGAGCAGTATGGTTATTCGCAGACTGACATCCGCAGCGACATATATTCTTTGGGTGTCGTCCTGCATGAACTCCTGCCGGAACCGGTTCATCCCAAATTGTCGCACATCATTGAAAGATGTATGATGTTTAATCCGGATGCGCGCTATTCTGATGTTTTTTCCCTGAAAAAAGCATTGTTATCATATAAAAAAAGCAGCCGAAAGGGAATAATCATCACCATAGCAGCAATATT
Source organism: Eubacterium sp. (assembly GCA_017614395.1). Taxonomy (GTDB): domain Bacteria; phylum Bacillota; class Clostridia; order Lachnospirales; family Lachnospiraceae; genus Eubacterium_F. The sequence continues at coordinate 30,792 of JAGABX010000030.1, read as the reverse complement.
GGCCGCCTGCGCGATCGGTCTCGGGTTTTTCCTGTATTTTAAACCTGCATCGGAATCGTCCGAGGTCAGGGAATCCTATATCGATACGTTGGATTGGAAAACAGGCACATCGGTTACATGGACCTGCTACTACTGGCTGGAGCATCCGGAACTGACCCCGATCCACATTACCTCATCTCCGGTGCAGGGACTGACTGCAAGGGAAATACAGATACGTGGTCCGGTTTCGAAATATACTGACACGTTGGATGCGGATAGCTGGGAGCAGGATGAATATGGATATGTTAATCTGAAGGATTCGTTTTTGCAAAGTCTGGAGGAGGATGCCACCTACACGTTGACGATTGATTATACGAGTTACCATTTGTCCTTTAATCTTTGCTGTATTCGTGATTTAGGGAAAGTGAGGCATGCGGAGGCCGTTATCACTCCCGGATTCTATGAATATCTCCGGACGGATCCGGGAGACAAGTCATTCTATGCCCAGAATACATTTGGCAGAAAACTCATTAAATTGACAGATATGGAGACGGGAAATGATTTGGATCGGGCACTGTATAGCTACGATGAGTCGTCAAACATGGTCACGTTCTCAGAAAAAATGTTTGAGGCAGTGCCTGATGGCGAGTATCTCAATTATTATTTGATATTTGACAGCCTGTCTGAGATTGAGGATCCGCCGGATGAAAATCGTCCTACGATTACGTTTTGTGTTCGAAATCGTGCATACATAAGGCCTGAATTTGAGAAACAGAACTATATTCTGACGAGCGGCTCTGCGGATGACCTGGAAATAGAATTCGAGTGGAATGACGGCAAGGGAAAACTTGAGTTTATCACATTGGCGCAGACAGATGCCTCGGGCGAGACTGATGACGGCGATAGTGGAATGATCGACGAAAAATATTATGATATTACGGAAGATGGCATTATCGTTCGCGGCGAGTACTTAAAAACATTGAAACAAGGGGACTATACGATGCTGATCGAGTTCGGAGATGTCGCACAGCCGATCAACATTGCCATAGTGGGCTGATCAATGTCCGTCTGGGTCCGGTGTTGTTTTCAATGTCCGGTGCTTAATTAACTACGCAAAATGTCCGGGAATTTGAATCCGGCAGGCTTGTATGAAAAGGAAAGGGATTAACAATCATGGAAAAAAACACCTCTCGTTTGGCAACTGAGATACTTCGCGCCAAGGATATGGATGCATTTGATTCATCCAACGCAGAAGCGATGATTGATCCGATGGGGCTGGGGGAGTTTCTGTCGGATATGCTGGAACTGCATGGGAAAACCAAAAAGGACATCATTCAAAAATCAAGTATCGATACGACCTACGGATACCAGATTTTCCAGGGCAAGAAAAAGCATCCCTCACGTGATCGTCTCCTGTGCCTGGCATTTGCATTTCCTCTCACGGTCGAGGAGACCAAGCGGCTGTTGTACTATGGCGGGTGCGAGGCTCTGTATCCGCGGGTCAGGCGTGATGCTTATCTGATGTTTGCGCTCCATAACGGCTATACCCTGGTTGAGACGAACCTATACCTGGAGGATCACGGTGAGCGTGCAATCGGGGTGTCGTAATCGTGAGAAAATAAAGAAGGAAATATTGGTTTCTGACAAATTTCCGTGCTGATATTTATTCAATAATCTGCTTAATCCTGTAAAAAATTGAAGATTAAGCAGATTATTTTTGTAAATCCTCTTGATTTTTGCCGATTACTGAGATATAATCTACTTAATCATGAAAAAGTTTATAGATTAAGTAGATTATACGGAGGATGATATGATAGGGAGACATGATGAGTCGGCAGTATTAAAAAGTACTGTTTCAGACAATAAATCGCATTTTGTTGCTGTTTACGGTCGCAGGCGTATTGGCAAAACCTTCTTGATAAAGGAGGCATACGGCAATAGGTTTACTTTTCAGCATGCCGGATTGGCGGATGGTACCAGAGATGAACAGCTTTTTGCATTTGAGGATTCATTGCGTGATTCTGGATGCGATGTTCCAACACATCTGAAGAGTTGGATGGAAGCATTTGACATGCTAAAGAAAACTATCATTAATTCCACAGAAAAGAAGAAGGTAGTTTTTATAGATGAGTTGTCATGGATGGATACGCCAAAAAGTCGCCTGATTGTTGCTTTGGAGCATTTTTGGAATGGATGGGCATCATTTCGCGATGATGTAATTTTGATCGTATGCGCTTCTGCTACGTCGTGGATGCTGTCGAATGTTATTCATAATAAAGGTGGTCTGTATAACAGATTGACGGAGCAGATACACCTTGAAGCTTTTTCACTGACGGAGTGCGAGGAATTCGTTAAAACAGAGGGGATAGTTTTTTCGCGTGATCAGATACTGAAATATTACATGATTTTCGGTGGTGTACCGTATTATTGGACGTTTATTAAAAAGGGGCAGAGCCTGACGCAAAACATTGATAGAATTCTTTTTGCAGAAAATGCCCCGTTAAAGGATGAATTCAAGTATTTGTATGCTTCTATTTTCAGGAATCCCACTGTGCATTTGAAATTGATCAGTGCGTTAGGGAAAAAGCGTGCCGGTATGACACGTGAGGAGTTGATTAAAGCGTCCGGACTGACAAACTCCGGAGATATCAGTGTTAAACTGGATGAATTGGAGAGCTGTGGTTTTATTCGTAAGTACAGTGCATATGGTATGAAATCGAAAAATGCCGTTTACCAGTTGATTGACAGTTTTACACTTTTTTACTATAGATTTATGGAGGAGAATCCAACGGATGAGCATTTTTGGACAAATATGATAAACATGCCGGCTGTTAATGCTTGGACCGGCTTGGCATTTGAACGTGTGTGTCTGCTGCATATAGCTAAACTAAAACAAAAACTCGGCATTTCGGGAGTATTGACAGATGTAAATTCGTGGTATTGCAGAGAGGATCGTGATGCAGGAGTGTTTGGTTCACAGATAGATCTGCTGATTGTCCGCAAGGATCAGGTGATAAACCTATGTGAGATGAAGTATTCGAGCATAGAGTATCACGTTACTGCAAATGATGATAAAAGCATAAAGAGAAAAATACATGATTTAATAACGGTGACAAAGACCAGATATGCGATTCATCCTATATTAATAACCTGCAATGGCGTGGTGGACAGTTCGTATTCAGATACATTTCAGGTTGTGATCACGCTGGATGATTTGTTTTAAAACCTATCCTACCTCACATACGTCATCAGCGTGCAGCACGCGCTCAGGCGTTCGCGGTTGATCAGGCAAAATCTCAAGATTTCCTCTTGACATAAGAATACAAGTGCTGTATCATTATGGTATCAAATGATACCTTATAAACTATCTTTTATAGATTGAGAGGATTTATGAGCGAGGAACAATATACTCGAATAGAGAGCAGATTAGAAATTACAACATTTATTCAAGATATCAAATACGCCTTAAATCATGGTGCTCGTATAGATTTTCAGATAAAAAGACTGGTTGATGAAAACCGAGATGAGCATCAAACGAATCAGTATACCATAGGTAAGCTATTTCCTGACGAGAATCCAAAGGATGCGTTGAAAAGGGAATTGATGACACTGTCTGAAAAGGATTATATGCAGACTGTCAAGGATATAAGATTTCCCAAGAGGAGTGAGATGCGTGAATTCGGGAAGACTTATTCCGGAGAGGGAGATGTGTATATAAAGATTCGTGTAGAACTCCTTGGAGAGTATGGAAGTCCATCTGTTTTTGTCATGTCGTTTCATTTTTCGGATAGGGAGTTTACAACGGACATGTTTCCTTACCGAAAAGAGTGAGGGGGTAATGGGTATGGATATAATAAAATCAGAAAAACGCTTATGCACATGTTGTATGGAGACGCATGAAGTGAAAACAATTATGGTTAAGGATAACATCACGTTTAAGGGACGTGCTGTGCGTTTTGATGCAGAATACTTATACTGCGATGTGGCAGATGAGCTATATGTGGATGATTCGCAGATGCAGGAAAATGATAAGCGAATGAAAAATGCTTATCGAAAATCTGAAGGGTTGCTATCCTCAGACGAAATCGTTGAAGTAAGGAAGAAATATGGCGTTTCTCAGGTTGACCTATGTTCTTTGCTGGGGTGGGGAGGGAAGACGATAACAAGATATGAAGGACACCAGGTTCAAGATAAGGCACATGATGCAATACTAAAAAAAATAGATTCGGATCCGGACTGGTTTATTTTTCTTTTGAATGAATCAAAAGGAGCACTTTCGGAAGAGAACTTCAAAAGATACATGGTGTATGCTACTCGTTTATATGAGAATAATCAAGACAATTATCTCAGAAAGGCTATAGAAGCAAAATATGCAAAGTATCAGGGGGATGATCTGGTTCATGGAAATACGGTATTGTCTCTAGATAAGGTGGTTGACGTAATTCGCTACTTTGCTGCTTCTAAGATGATAAAGAGTTTGTATAAAGTAAAACTGATGAAACTTATGTGGTATTCAGATGCTTTTTCATTTAAGAAAACCGGACATGCGATAACTGGACTTGTCTATCAGTCGTTGCCTATGGGAGCTGTTCCCATAGGACATGAATCAATCATTTCGCTTAAAGGTGTGCCTTGTGAGGAAGTGGAAATGGAGGAGACAACTGCTTACCATTTTTCTTTGGATGGAGATGTTTCATTTCCTTCACTGTCTGATGGAGATATGGATGTGTTGGATTATGTAATAGACCGACTTGGCGGCATGAGTAAAAAAGAAATAGTCTCGTTCATGCATAGAGAGAGGGCTTATATAGAAACGAAACCAAAGGATATTATCTTGTTTAACTTCTCGGATAGTTTACAAATATAGGAGTAAGTTGGGGGCGGGTGCATTCTACTATTTTAACCAAGCCATTCTTATGTAGAGACACAATTATCTCTTGACATTACTGATTCCTTTCGATGTGAGTGCGGGTGAGGCTCTCGAACAACGCGCTCTTGGCGGTGAAAAAGTGGATGCGTCGGCATTTAGACACAAATATCATCATATATGCTGTCAAGGGTGTTTATCCGGGAGTTCAAGACAGTTCCTTTTTCTCATGAAGCCGCTGTTCGATATGGGGTTATTCGTAATGAGCTTGAACGAGCGGGAAAACCGATCGGCCCCAATGACCTGCTTATTGCTGCGACGGTTCTCGCTGAGTGCGGCATTCTTGTAACGCATAATGTGAATGAGTTCGATCGCATCGATGGATTGGAAATTGAGGATTGGTGTTGAATCTACCTCACATACGTCATCAGCGTGCAATTAGCGCTCAGGCGTTCGCGGTTGATCAGGTGGAAGTCTTTTTCAAAATCAGCAGGGAAAAACCTGTCTCCATCGACCGTTAGTTCCACGCGGGTCAGATACAATACTTCCGTGTATTTTAATCCCTCGGCGTAGATTCGCTCGCCGCCGCAGAAAAAGCAGTCCCTGTCCGCTACAACGCACAGGGCGCGCCCGATGTCCCTGGCGGATATCAGTGTTCCCTCGGCAGGTGTTTTCACGAGGGCAATATGGGCTTCGGTTTCCACGATTCTTTCATTCTGTTTCGCGTCATGTGTAATGTTTCCATGGGAGATCAAATAATCAGGGTTCGATGTAACTACTATTGTTTCCCGCCCCGGCAATGGTTTTCCGATGCTTTCATAGGTCGTTCTTCCAATGATCAGGGTGTTTCCCATTGTTAATTCTTTGAAAACGCGGCGGTCTTCGGGCAGGTCCCAAGGGATTTTTCCCTTGAGACCGATTACCCCGTTATCTGCCACCGCCGCTATCATTTTTATCATTTATGTAGCCTCCACCGTCCAATGTACGTTTCCTTCCATTTGATTCAAATTCCATCATCAAGCACCAATTCGGAAAAAAATCTCGCACTTTGTTTTGTTCCTACGCTTCCTTCCACTTGCTTCCGTCTGCGCTGATGGTGTAGGCTTTTTTCACGCCTGTTGTGTTGCATACGTAGAAGGTGTCACCGATGCGGACGCCGCGTGATTCTCTGTAATTCAAATCGCCGATCGTTTTATCATTGGATGTATCCAAAACCTTGACGAATTTGTTTCCTTTCAGCTGGTATGCGACATAGTACTGAATGTTTCTGGGTGTTCCGACATCGCCTGTCCCATCATCCACTTCATAGTAGTTATAGCACTCCAATCCCAGTCCTACGATCATCCTGTCCTCGTCAACGAATACGGCTTTGTGATTGTTTCCTGCAATATTCTGTGAGTACTGGTCAGCGAATTCCTTCGTCAGTTCGGTGATTTCATAGTTGTTTCCGATCCCGAACAGTGAGAGCTTGGTCGTGTTATCCCAGTCACCGTCCTCCGGCGCGCCGTAGCCGATGCCGATCAGCTGGTCCGTGCCGAAGCTGTGAAGGTAGGAGGAGAATCCCGGCAGTTTCAGTTCGGACTTCAGCACAGGGTTGCGTGGGTTTGAAATATCTACCGCAAATACCGGATCGGTGTTTCTGTAGGTTACAAAGTACGCCATGTTGTCGATAAAGTATGAGGAATAGATTCTCTCGCCGGGTGCGATGTTTCTCAATTCGCCCATTTTATTCAGGTCTTCATCAACAACACACAGTCCGTTAACTGACTGACCGCTTGAATCGTTACTGGTGTACACGAAACAGAAGCTGTCTTTAAACTCATGCATGTAATATGAATCTGCAATCTGTCCGCGGAATGATGTCGATGTGTTTTTCTCGAATATTCCGTTAAAATATGTGAATTTGGTCAGTGATGTTGTCGGCGTATAGTCGCTGCCGAAACCGAACCAGCTTGATGAGTAGCCGGTGTAGCGCGCGATGTAAATGTGCTCCGTACCCACATAGTAGGTTGCGCCGCCGCCCAGAACTGCCAGTGTATCCGTGAAGCTGTCATCACCAGTCACAGGTACCGAGGTCATGACCATGTAGTTGTTTGTGTCATCGGTACCGGCACGCACGATCTTGCCGGCGGGAACTACCTCGTCATTTATCTGCGGAACATAGTCCTGAGGTCTGTCTATGCTGTATGCTTCATAGTTGTAATACTCGTCCTCAGAAAAAGTATACAGGTATCCTCCGCTGAGACGAGAGGTATTGAATCCTCCGGTCTGCGTCAATGTATGGCTGATTGTCGGATGAGCTGCGTCGGAAATGTCAACGAAATTGATGATCGTTTTTGATTTTCCGTTGTCCCAGTTATTACCGATCGTTATCAGGCTGTTCTCGGCCACATACATCTCGGAGATGCTGGAGCTCGGTATCTCGATGCTTCCGATTTCCCTAGAATTGTTTCCGTTTGGCTCAATTATGTGGATCAAAAATCCGAAAGTAGAGTTCTCTATCGTATAGATATACTTTCCGTCTGTTTTGACGATGTCTCCCTCATCAACGCCGGCAACCTGTGTGTCGGTGCGGGAGTAGTCATCAGTTTTCTGTGCGGTGCTGCCCGTAGTCTCGCTCTTAAACTGGATTCTGTCGCCGCCTGCATCGTTTGATTCAGATGCCGCACCGGCTGCTTCATCGGTGATTGCTTCTTCGTATTCAACCTCGCCGTCAACATAGTCGTATTGGCGGTTGTTCTCATTATAGGTGTTAATGATGTTGCACACATTCATGTATGACAGCTCGTCATAGGTTTTTCCTGAAAAAGTTACTGCGCTGCCGCCGTCACCTGCATTTGCTACAATCTCCGTACCGGGATCAGCCGACCCATTATTTCCGGATCCCCGTATCAGTGAAAAAGTCAGGAATCCGGCCATGATACCGAATACCAGGCATGCAGCCATTCCGGCGAAATAAACCCACGGAGAAGTGCGTTTCGGTGTATCCTGGCGGACACCGATGAGCTTTTTCTCGATAGAAAGAGGACTCAGTGACTCCGGCGGCTCGACATTTGCCGCATCTTCCTTTAATATCCGATATATTTCCTCCTCGCTCAGGTCATTTATATGCGGGAGCGATGATTCATTGATCGGAGTGTTCTGTGAGCCACCCGTCCCGGGTTCGTTCGATGCTGTCCATGTTTCAGGCGAATGTGCATCATTATTCATAGTATTTTTATCTTTTTCATTGAATTCTGACATAATCGTTCTCCTTTCTCAAGCCATGGCGGCTTTTAATTTGTCGAGCGCCCTGCTTTTTAATGAGCGTACTGTTCCGGGACGCATGGTCAGCATATTTGCAATTTCAGTTGAACGATATCCTGAAAATACTGAAAGTGTCACAACCATACGCTCGTCATTGCTGAGTATCTTTAACAAATCAGATAATTCCGGTTTCAGGTAGCCCTCCTCATCGGCACCCTCGTCATAGCCCTCCGGAATAGCAGTCTCGTGACTGTTTCTCATTAACAGGCGGCACTCATTTGCCGTTATCTGGAATATCCAGCTTTTAAATGAGGCTTCCTTCCGAAGATTAGGCAATTTTTCATAAGCCTTTAACACTGCCTGGCTTACTGCATCCTCTGCCTGTGCCGTGTTTTTGAGATAACACAGTGCGAATCTGTACAGATCCTTGTAGTATTTTTCGTATAACAGGGCGAAAGCATGTGTGTCTCCCTGCTTGGCCTGTGTGACCAATGCCCATTCCATATTTGTCATACGCGTTCCTCCGTTTCTATCATCATGAGCGTGACCGGCATGGGCCCGAGTGTAGCCGGTTTTCCGCCTTTCTATACATTAGATACAGGTGACTTAAAAAGTGTTGCATAGTTCTTGCGTTTTTTTATTTTTTTTATTATACTCTATATTATGAACGAAGAAATCCAAATAGTCAAGATATCGGTTCGGACTCTGGTCGAGTTTTTGCTGCGCTCGGGAGACCTGACATCGGGCGGGATGGGCGTCAGGAATATCGAGGCCATGCAGGAGGGAAGCCGTATACATCGGAAAATACAGAAATCCATGGGCGTGGGTTACGAGGCCGAGGTGCCTCTGGCGATTCAGATCCCGATCATTATTCCTGCCACAGATCCTCTGTCTGATAATGGTACTGATGAGGTAACAGAAACAGATGGATCCGACGAGGTAAAAGGTGTGCAGGAACAGGGCGATTTGTCAGATGAAGGCGATGAATCGTTTATCCTGCAGATAGAGGGGCGCGCCGATGGCGTGTATCGAACGAAGCGCAGGGATTCTGATTCGTATGATGGTTCGAACGCTGATTCGGACAATGATTCTCAAAAAGACGATGATTCCGTAAATGTACCCGAAGAGGATGTCCTGATCGACGAGATCAAGGGCGTTTATTTTGATATCAATGAATTGGATGAGCCTGAAACCGTGCATCTGGCGCAGGCAAGGGTTTATGCCTATATTGTTCTGACTCAGGAGAACCTTCCGGAGATAGATGTCCAGATTACATACTGCCAGATGGAGACAGAGCGGATCAGGCGTTTCACGATAAAGCACACTGCTGATGAGATTACGGAGTGGTTTGACGATCTCATTGAGCAGTACAAACCATGGGCAATTTATGAGTGGAATCACGGAAAACAGCGGAATAAAACCATAGATGCGCTGAAATTCCCGTATGAATACCGTCCGGGGCAGGACGATCTGGTGGCTTTTTCATATAAACAGATAGTGGCAGGCAACAGACTTTTTATTGAAGCGCCCACAGGCGTCGGAAAAACCATTACGACAATTTTCCCGTCGGTCAAGTTGATGGGAGAGGGGCGCGCGGACAGGATATTTTACCTGACTGCGAAAACAATAACGAGAACCGTTGCCGAAAACTGTTTTTCTATATTAAAGGAACAGGATTTGTGTTTCAAACCCATAACACTGACAGCCAAGGAAAAGCTGTGCGTCCTCGACCGGGTTAATTGCGATCCTGCTCAGTGTGAGCGCGCGAAGGGGCACTATGACCGCGTGAATGATGCGCTGTATGATCTGCTCACGAATGAGGACAGCCTGACTCGTGACGTGATCACGGAATATGCGGAAAAACACAGTGTCTGTCCGTTTGAACTGAGTCTTGACGCGGCGTTGTTTGCGGATGCCGTGATAGGCGATTATAATTATGTATTTGATCCCAATGTATATCTGCGTCGCTTTTTCAGCACACAGAAAAAGGGTGATATGATCCTGCTGATCGATGAGGCGCATAATCTCGTTGAACGCGGGCGTGAGATGTACTCTGCCACGATCGTCAAGGAGGACTTTTTAGCGATAGCGAGGCTGATGCGTTCCATGTCGAAAAAGGAGCGTCGGGCGGATGTGCTGTATTCCCTGATTCAGATGACACGCGCTGTAGAGTCGGTTAACCGGACCATGCTGGAGTACAAGAGAAAATGCGACAGGTTCCTTATTATAGAAGATGCCGAAAAACTGACAATCCCGCTTTACCGTGTGGCGAGCGCCTACGAGATTATGGCAGCGGAGATGAAGGGACCGCTTCCGGACAGGGAGGTTTTTGTAGAATTCTATTTTAGTGTCAGAAATTTCCTTGCGGTGTTGGAGGAGTATGACGATCATTACAGGACATATGCCAATTACGATTCGGAGGGGAATTTCAGATTTACGCTGCAGTGTATGGATCCATCGAGACGTTTGCGCGAGGTGTGTGACAGGGCGAAGGCTGCCGTCTTTTTCTCGGCGACACTCCTTCCGATCAGGTATTACAAGGAACAATTGGGTGGTGATGTGACGGATCCGGCAGTTTATGCAAAATCATCGTTTACTGAGGAACAGCGTGAGGTGCTCGTTGCGACAGATGTTACAAGCCTGTACCGAAGCCGGGGACCGGAGATGTACGACAGGATTGCTCTCTATATCCTTCGATTTGTTGCAGCGCGCATGGGGAATTATATTATTTATTTCCCGTCATATGCGTTTATGGATGAGGTGGCGTCACGGCTGACTGTTCCCGACGGGTATGAACTTCTCATTCAGGGACGGCATATGAGTGAGGCCGAGAGAGAGGAGTTTCTGAATTCATTTGCGAGCGCATCGGTGGATGAGGATGCAAACATACATGCTACAGCGGAAGCCAATGGTCAGGTGAATCCGGTTTCTGAATGCTCTGCAGACAGCAGGAACCATGTGGGACTCTGTGTGATGGGCGGTATATTTTCCGAAGGCATCGACCTGACCGGCGACAGGCTGATCGGGGCAGCGGTTGTGGGAACGGGCTTGCCGATGGTCTGCGATGAGCGGGAACTTTTTAAGGCGTATTTTGACGAGAAAAAGGGCAGGGGATTTGATTATGCATATCTGTATCCCGGACTGTGCAAGGTGTTTCAGGCGGGTGGACGTGTGATTCGTACCGCAACGGACAGAGGTGTGATTCTCCTGCTCGACGGGAGATTTCGGCGCGATGATGTGAGGAGTGAATTTCCGAGGGAGTGGATGAAATACCGTGAGGTCACTGTTGATACTGTTGATGCAGCGCTTCAGTCTTTTTGGAATGGGTAATCATACCATGTTATTTTTTTTGCTTGAAAAACAGATGTATAGTATGATATACTATCATGGACAAGCAGGCAGACTGATATTTTAATGTGTTTCACTGTGAGAAAAACGCGAACGGATATCACTGTAAATTACAGGAGTATCAGTTTTCGGTAGTATAAATTTAGGAGGAAAAAGCGATGGAATTACCTGATCTGAATGCGTTAGAGGATATTGTTGTAACGATCGAGGAGGAGGACGGTACTGAAATAGAGTGCCAGGTCATCTGCATGTTCGAGTATGAGGAAAAAGCATATGCTGCGCTGACTCCTACTGATGAAGACAGCGAGGATGCATACATTTTCGGTGTGTCTTTTGAGGAGCAGGGCGATGAGGTTGAGTTCACTTTGGAGAACATTGATGATGACGAACTGCTAGAGGAGTTGTCTCAGGTATTGATGCAAATCATGGAGGAGGCAGACGACGATGAAGGAGCGGATGGTTCTGTTGAATTGCCGGATGGCGTGATAGTCGAACCTGCCGGAGGTAATGCGGAATCTCATGAGCGCGTGGTCACAGGCGGTGATGATGACTCATATTGGGATCAGTTTATAAATAAGAAGCTCGAGGATATCTGATCCGTCAGAAAAAAAACAGAGAACACTGACTGTTCTCTGCTAAAAACTTGAAATAGTGTTTCTTTAATATGCATTTTTATTAACGAATCCCTTGAATATCGTCAGAAACAGGATTTTAATGTCCAATCCCAGCGACCAGTTTTCAACGTAATACAGGTCACATTCAATTCGTTTTCTGATGGAGGTGTCACCGCGGTAGCCCTTGACCTGCGCCCAGCCCGTAATCCCTGGACGCACCTGATGTTTTATCATGTATCTGGGGATTTCCTCGCGGAATTTTTCCACGAATACCGGTCGTTCGGGACGCGGACCGACTAAACTCATGTTTCCGATCAATACATTGAAAAACTGGGGAATTTCATCCAAACTTGTTTTGCGGATGAACTTCCCTATTTTTGTAACACGGGGGTCATCCTTGACAGTCCATGCCTGGCGTTCCGATTCCTCATCCTGCATTTTCATCGATCTGAATTTATACATCATGAATGGTTTGTTATGCAGACCTATGCGTTCCTGCTTAAAAATCAGCGGACCTGATGAGGTCGTTTTTACAATTATGGAAATGATCAGCATCGGTATTGAAAACAGTACTATCAGTATGATAGATCCGATGATGTCGAAAGTTCTTTTTAAAAATCTGTTAAACGACATCGACAGAGGAACCTTGCGCACGTGGATAACCGGGAGTCCATCCAAATCCTCCGTATATGGGCGCGTAGGTATGATGTTGTTGTAGTCCGGCACGAATTTTGTGTGTGCGCCGGAGTTCTCCGTTATTGCGACTATGCGTTCCAGTTTATCTAAATGATCGATGGCAAGAGTGATTATGATCTCATCGTAAGGATGCTCCTCCAGAATTTTCTGCAGCTCGTTTATCCTGCCGACGACATGCACTCCTCTGTATGTATGTCCGATGTCCATGGTGTCATCTAAAATCCCGTGAACCATATACCCCCATTCGGGATTTGATTTCAGGCGATCCACATATCCTTCGGCGGTTCGTGAGTACCCAACTAACAGGATATGCTTTTTATTATGACCGCTGCGCCGGAATTTTCTCACAGCCGTCGTTATTAAAAATCTGACAATCATTGTAATGAGAGTGTTTGTCAGGACAAAAATAACGATGAAGGTACGCGCGTAGTTGGCGCCCCTTTTGAAAAAGAACAAGATTGCGGTAACAATGATGATACCGACAATATTTGCGCCAATCACCGCAGCCAGCTCAGCCTTGCGGCTTTTTACACGTTTGGGATCATATAACTTGAATGCAAAATAAGAAATAATGTACGAAGGAACCAACGCAAACAGACATTGCATATATTCCTGCAAATCCGCATAGTAGCCGTATGGCTCGTTGATCCAGTGCCACTGTATCAGCGGGCTGAAATCATCGTCAAAACGCAGATAGTATGACAGCACAAAAGCGCCGATCAGTATGCCGGCATCTATTAATACACGAAAAATCGTTAACAGTTTTTCATTTTCCTTAATCACGACATGTTCCTCCTGAATGGATATTGATGATCAGTTTACCCGGTTCTCTCGTCCTTTTTCATCAAAAATCCAAATCATCTCCACAATTATAATACATTTTCTTCACAAAGTAAACACATTTCGTATCTATAATGGCGACTGTAAGGTTGAAAAAGACGATTTTCCGTGACTTTTGACGAAAAAAAAGTTCTGCCGGCGGGAGTTTTCGGTCTCCTGCCGGTCGGAACGAAGAAGCAAAATGATCGCGGAGAAAAAGAAATATGGCAGCACTGCCATAAAGAAAGGAAGAAAAAACCAGAAAAGGATGGTGATTTTTCATGGAGAATGAAGAAAAATACGTAGTCGGGTATGACACGCAGACAGGTGAGCCGATCTACAACGACGGCAGCAGAGGCGTGAGGCCTATGAATGACAGGACGTTGTATGACGCAGCTGAGAGTGTGGCTCGTGAAACAGCAGACAGTTACGCAGATGAGAAAGCGCCAAATTACAGGATCAATCCTGAGCCGGCTCAGAACAGATGGTCAGAGCATGAGGGAACAACACAGAATCAAAATCGCTGGGCCGATCCGATAGAACCACAGCCGATGCCGGAGGGAAATGTTTACCGATTCCAGAACACCGAGGCGGTTCGACCGAAGAAAAAGAAGGCATCCAAGGGATGGACGATGCCGAAGATAGCATTAGGCGCGGTGATGTTCGGAGTTATCGCATCCGCATGCTTTTTCGGAGTTAATATGGGATTGAAAGCGCTGACGGGTGAAAATGAGAAACAGGAACAGACCATAGAAGAGGCTTCACAACCGAAAATAGAGGCAACAACGGATAATTCGCAGGTGAATTCAGTTTCGACCGGTGATGTGTCGGCGGTAGTTGAGCAGGTAATGCCATCAGTAGTGTCGATCAAGGAGACACAGACGACAGAGAACATGTTCGGTCAGAAATATCAGGCTCAGGGAGCCGGCAGCGGATTTATTGTGAAGCAGGATGGCGACGAGCTGTTGGTAATAACAAATTCGCACGTTGTTGCAGGGGCAGAGAAAATTGACGTTGTATTCTGTGATGATGAGGAGGTAGAGGCAACCGTAAAGGGTACCAGTTCATCCTATGACATCGCGCTGCTGACAGTTGACATGAACAAGCTGAAGGATTCCACAAAATCAAAGATCAAGGCAGCTACCTTGCGTTCATCGGATGATTTGAAAATCGGTGAGATGGCAATTGCAATCGGAAACTCCAATGCAGCCGGACAGTCGGTAACAGTCGGATATGTCAGCGCCAAAAACCGTACATTTTGGATCGGTACTACCAATGCAAAGGGTGAGGCAAACACACTTCCGATGATACAGACTGACGCGGAGATCAACCCCGGAAACAGCGGTGGTCCGCTCATTGATGTGAAGGGTCGTGTGATCGGAATCACAACCTCCAAGGAGTTTACGTCATCAGACGGACGTGATGTGGACGGCATGAGCTATGCGATCCCGATGTCGGATGCAGTTTCAGTGATCAATGACCTGATGAACCGGGAGGTTTTGAAGGACGAGGAAAAGGGATATCTCGGCATTACCGGCCAGGCGGTGGATCAGGAAGCCAGCGAGCAGTACAACATACCTACGGGCGTGTATGTGACCGCATTGTCCGACACAGGTGCTGCTGCCAAGGCCGGAATCCAGCAGGGTGACGTGATCACAGCCATTGACGGAACAGAGGTGGCTCAGGTTACCGATATCCAGGAGATAGTCAACAGTAAACGCGTAGGCACTACGATCGAGGTGACGCTACAGCGGAATAACGGAAAAAGCTATGATGAGAAAAAGGTTAGTGTTACGCTGAAATCCAAGGATACACTGGATGGATTGCCGCAGGATGCCCCTGCTGATAACGAACAGGATGGCGGAGACTCGGGAGATGATGAAGGAATACCCGACGGATATGATTATGATGACGGGTATCAGGTGATACCGTGGGGGTTCGGTGACTGATTAACATTCAACTTGCAAATTCCAACAGAATATGCTATCATAAAACCCATCGGTGGGCAGGCACCGGTGGGTTTCTTTTTACAGCATAGTTTGAGTATGAATTTATTACTGATCACGGGAATATGGTTATAATATTGGGTAGGCGACGTATACATCTGCCCGGTCAGAAAGGATAGATATGAGCGACAATAATCTAACAAATATCCCTACCGGAGGTGACGGTTCCGGAAACAATTCGGATAACGGCGGGAACAATTCGAACGGCAGCGGAAACGGTTCCGATGGGAATAATAACGGTTACGAACGTGTCTGTTACATGTGTCACCGCCCGGAGAGCAAGGTAGATAAAATGATCGTGATTCCGAACAATATATGCATATGTTCGGATTGCATGCAAAAAACACTCGATCAGATCTCGGCATCAGGGTTTCCGGGAATACAGGGCTTGTCACCGCAGGACATCATGAACATCAGTGGGATGGGCATTGTTCCGCCCGATGAGTTCCAGATGAAACACGCAGTCAAAAAAAAGAAAAAGAAGGAAAAGGAAGAAGACACCAAAGGTTCTCCGGCTCTCGATATAAAAAACCTGCCTGCCCCCCATGTGATCAAGGGAAATCTCGATGAATATGTTGTCGGGCAGGAGCAGGCAAAAAAAGTTTTGGCTGTCGGAGTATACAATCATTACAAGAGAGTTATGGCTGAAATTGCGGAGGAACAGGAGGATGACGGAAAATCCACCGTGAAAAAAGGTGTGAGCCTGGACGGGATTGAGATAGAGAAATCAAATATGCTGATGCTCGGTCCCACCGGCTGCGGAAAAACATTTATGGTCAAGACAATGGCGAAGCTGCTCCAGGTTCCGCTTGCTATAACCGACGCGACAGCCCTGACAGAGGCCGGTTATATAGGTGATGATGTTGAGAGTGTGATATCCAAACTACTCGATGGTGCCGGAAATGATGTTGAGTTGGCAGAGCGTGGAATAGTATATATCGATGAGATAGACAAACTCGCGAAAAAGGTAAATTCACACAACAGGGATGTCTCCGGTGAGGCGGTTCAGCAGGCGCTTTTGAGATTGCTGGAGGGCGGAGATGTGGATGTGCCGGTAGGCGCTACCAATAAAAATGCCATGGTGCCGATGACAACCGTCAATACGAGTCATATACTTTTTATTTGTGGCGGAGCATTCCCGGGATTGGAAGATATTATCAAAAAACGGTTGTTGAAGACAGGAACCATGGGCTTCGGGTCTCAACTGAAGGATGCATATGATGAAGATAATGATATTTTCAGTAAGGTTGAAACGGAAGATATCCGCGAGTTTGGACTGATTCCGGAGTTTATCGGACGGTTGCCCATCATTTTCTCATTGGCAAATCTGGATGAAGATATGCTGGTAAAGGTGTTGACTGAACCTCGTAATGCCATTATCAAACAATATCAAAAACTGCTCGAGATGGATGAGGTCAAACTGACATTTGAGGATGACGCGCTCCGCGAGGTTGCAAAAAAAGCTATGGAGAAAAAGACAGGCGCGCGTGCGCTCAGGTCGATCATTGAGGAATTCATGCTGGATATCATGTATGAGATTCCCAAGGATGATTCGATCGGTGAGGTCACGATAACGAGAGACTACATACTCGGAACCGGCGCGCCGCAAATTCGGATGAGAGGAAGTTATTGACAGGGTATAGAAGGTAATTGCAAATATTTGGCGTTTTTTTTCATGAGAATATGAATCATTTAGCATAGATGGAAAGGTGTCTGTGCGTGAAAACAGGAGGGTTTACGTTGAGAAAATGGGAAGATAACCTGCGACGGGTTGAGCCATATATACCGGGAGAGCAGCCCCAAAGTCAGGATGTAATTAAACTGAATACAAATGAAAATCCGTATCCGCCTTCACCGAAGGTAGAGGAGGCAATTCGCTCGATGGATCTCGGTACAGCAATGCGCAAATACCCCGATCCGGAATCAGGCAAGCTTGTTCGTGCATTGGCGGAATACTATGGCACTGACAGGGATCACATTTTTGTGGGAATGGGTTCGGATGATGTATTGGCAACTGCATTTATGTCCTTTTTCAATTCGGATAATCCGATTGTATTCCCTGATATTACATATTCATTTTATCCTGTATGGGCAAAACTCTATGGGATTCCGTACAAGGAGATCCCCCTGTACGGAGATGGATTTTTGCTTCGTCCGATTGATTACGGATACATCGATCCGGATGGAGACGGTATAACGGATGAAAGCGGCGAGGCAGTTACGAACGGCGGAGTTGTCATAGCGAATCCGAATGCGCCTACGGGAATCATGTTGTCCAGAAAGGATATTGAAAAAATACTCATAGCAAATCCGGATGTGATAGTGATTGTTGATGAGGCATATGTTGATTACGCAGATGAGAGCGCATTGCCTTTGCTGCCTGATTACGAAAACCTGGTCATTGTCCGTACTTTTTCCAAATCACGCGCGATGGCAGGAATGAGAATAGGATTTGCGATAGCGTCGCCCAGACTGATTCGCGTTATGAATGATGTTGCTCAGTCTGTCAATTCTTATACAAAGTCCGCCACATCACTGGAAGCTGCTGTTGCATCATTACAGGATGAGGAATATTTCCGGGCGAGAATAGATGATGTTCTGCGCACCAGGGCGAGAACTGTGATGGAATTGAAAAAGAGAAGCTTTAATGTGTTGCCGTCATCGACTAATTTCGTATTTGCCGCGCCTACATGGACTACGGGGGAGGATTTATACGATGGCCTCAGGGAGAGAGATATCTATGTGCGCCACTTTTCGAAGGAAAGAATAAACAACTATCTCCGGATAACGATAGGTACGGATGAGCAGATGAATGATCTGTTTGCGGCAATTGATGATATACATGCCTGAACATTTGAGCATTTTCGGGATTTTTTGAGATGTTTTATTCATCATGGCAATTCGTTATTGACAAAACCGGTGTTAGATAGTATAATCTATCAGTGTTGTTGAGAATGACGGGGTTATGAAGAGTGTGTTTTTTGCTGAAACCGATTGATCCAAAGACCTCGAAAACAACGGACGGGGTATAGCTCAGCTTGGCTAGAGTGCATGATTTGGGATCATGAGGCCGCAGGTTCGAATCCTGTTACCCCGATTTTGCGCCAGTAGCTCAGCTGGATAGAGCAACGGCCTTCTAAGCCGTGGGTCGGGGGTTCGAATCCCTTCTGGCGTAGTTTTGGTCAAAAAATTAATATATGGTGGGTATAGCGCAGTTGGTTAGCGCGTCAGATTGTGGCTCTGAAGGCCGTGGGTTCGAATCCCATTACCCACCCTGAGGAGAGCGGGCAATGATTTGCTCGCTCTTTTGTAATTATATAATCGGGAAAGAGGAGTGGGTAAGTATGAATGCATCAAAAAAAGCCGGAACCAAAGGATTATATCAACTGGACGGACGCATTCCGATCCGTGTCGCGATTCCGTTTGGGCTTCAGCATATCCTGGCGATGCTGGTGTCAAATATCACGCCGGTCATCATTGTGGCGGGTGTGTGTGGAATAGGCGGCGGAGATTTGGCAAAACTTATCCAAAGCACACTTGTGATAGCGGGAATAGGTACTTTGATTCAGTTGTTTCCTATTTGGCGCATCGGGTCAGGACTGCCGATAGTGATGGGTGTCAGCTTTACGTTCGTCAGTATCTTCTGTTATATCGGAGCAACCTATGGTTATGAGACAATACTCGGGGCTGTTTTGATCGGCGGTATAGTTGAGGGAGTGCTCGGACTTTTTGCCACCTACTGGACGCGGATTATTACACCAGTTGTTTCGGGTGCAGTTGTGACAGCGATAGGATTCTCTCTGTTGCCGGTGGGAGCCAAGTCATTCGGTGGTGGCTCGGAATCCGCCGATTTTGGATCATGGCAGAATTGGTTGGTTGGCGGTGTGACAATTCTGATCTGTATAGTTTTACATGCGTTCGGAAAGGGGATTGTGAAAAATCTATCTGTCCTGATCGGTCTGGCGGTCGGGTATATTCTGGCTGTTTGTTTGGGAATGGTGGATTTTTCATCCGTAATTAGTTCGGATATTGTCGGACTGCCCGGATTTCTCTCATACGATTATGATTTCAACCTGCCGGCAATTTTGTCTGTAATCTGTATATTTCTCGTTTCAGCGACGGAGACAATCGGGGACAGCGCGGCATTGGCCAACGCAGGTCTCGGTCGTGATATTACTAAGGAGGAGATTCGCGGGTCGATAGCCTGTGACGGATTCGTAAGTGCGCTTTCATCAGTATTCAGTTGTGTACCGATCACGTCGTACTCGGAGAATGTAGGTTTGGTAGCGATGACAGGAGTTGTAAATCGTATGGCAATCGCGAGCGGTGCGGTCATCCTGATTATAGCAGGATTCATCCCGGTTCTCGGGAATATCCTGGTGACTGTGCCACAGCCTGTACTCGGAGGCTGTACGATGATGATGTTAGGAATGATAGTTGTAAGTGGAATAAAAATGATTGCGAGAGCCGGCTTTTCCTCGAGAAATGTTACACTCCTGTCATTATCTCTCTCAATCGGACTTGGTTTTACACAGGTACCGCAGCTTTTTGATATATTCCCGTCTCTCGTGAAAAATATCTTTGCCGAGAACTGTGTGGCTGTCGTATTTTTGCTGGCAATCCTGCTGAATCTGGTTTTGCCGAAGGAAAAGAAGGCTGAATCGTGATTTTATAGCGTTATAACAAATGCCTTGGTATACCGTTCATCTGTGACAGTTTGGTTCTTCACTATTTTCTCGTCGCAGCCGAAGATCAGATAGTTGCCGAGTGACAATCACCTCTGCAAAACTGACAAATGAGGGAAAAAACGTCCTCAAAAAGCTCGTAAAATCATTGAAAGAAGAAACTGCAAAGAATCGAGGTGAATGAATATACGATAAGGAGAGGATGCTGATTGAGCTTTTACGCGGGAAGAACTCTATGCCGTATGACTTATACAAGGAAATCCTTTTAAACTACCGGGAGATTATCAATGATCTCGATATACGGCGTATTCAGGAGTACGCATCGGTGTTTCCAAAGAGTAAAATGATTTCAAAGGCCCTTGACGAGGAGGTAATGTGATTTGGAACCATGGCTCCAAATGACTTGCAGAGACAGATAATATGGAGTATAATAAGTGTTGGAGTTAAAAGTAGGTCATCGGGGATTGTGTGATCACTCCCAAAAATCCAAGGAGGTGACGTAAATATGTCGAAGTATGAATTGATCCATGATTTCTATGAGAAAAGCAAGATTCTTGAGTTCAGTGATACGGCTGAATTGATGGGACAGGCAAAAGACGATGAAGAGAAAGATTTTATTGCGTTGATCACGGATTTTGTCCTTCAGCAAAAACAAAAACGGGTTATCGCTGAAAAGAGGTTCTGATATGGATAAAAAATACATCATCACTGCAGGTGTCAATGGGGCTGGAAAGACCACATTGTTCGTTACAAATGATATGTACTTAGATGTACCTCGTGTGAATCTGGATGAGATAGTGCGATCTTTTGGAAGTTGGAAGAATGCTTCAGATGTGGCAAAAGCGGGAATGATTGCTGTGAAGAAGATAGAACAGTACTTCTCGGAAGGTGTTTCTTTCAATCAGGAGACAACACTGTGTGGGAAGAGTATTTTTAGAAATATCCAAAGAGCGAAGATGGATGGCTATTTCGTGGAAATGTACTATGTAGGAGTAGGCTCTTCGCAGATTGCGAAGGAACGCGTCAGACAAAGAGTTTTGGATGGTGGACATGGGATTCCGGAGCAGGATATAGAGAGGCGGTATATCGAGTCTCTGAACAACTTGAAGAGTGTTATCAAAATCTGCGATCGGATATACGTGTATGATAATACAGATCGATTTGAGAAAATAGCGGCGTTTGAATTCGGGGAATTAGTATGGAAGGCCAGAAAATGTCCGGAGTGGTTTAAAGCTAATATTAATCTGTAATTTGGAGTTGAGAAAAGATATCTTAAATATGACATATGAGATACTTGCTTATCTCGAATCAGTATGTTGATGATTTTGCATGTTGTTTTGTAGGAGTGAATAATTTGGAGAGCAGGTGATTTTCGAATCGCCTGCTTTTTTTAATGCTTAGTAATGGAAAAAAAATGCCGATTTTCGGTAGCTTCCATGCTTTTTTCAAAAAAATATAAAATTTTATAATCGACAAAGAGATCACACGAAATATCAATTCCATTTACTGAAAAGATTGAATATGTGTTACTTGACAAATTGGATTAACTCACTTATAATAGTGTCAAATAATATTCAGTTATAACATAAATAGTTAGAAACGAGGTGAATATGACACGAACCATTTCTAAAGCCATGTCGGGGATACTTGAAGATATGGAGCTTAACGCTGAATCCTATATTACCCTCTCTATGTTAGGCGAAATAGCAAAAAAGCACGGGGTTAATACTTCCCCTCCTATGATTGCACAGCGACTGAAAAAAAACGGCTGGCTTCTTCCAACTACGCAGAGAGGCGTGTGGGAGTTTGCGCCCGCATCAAGAGCCGGAGCTTTTTCGCAGAATGATCCGCTTAAGGATATCATTGCATTTCGAATGGTCAATCCAAGCATAAACTGTTTTTTATGTCTGCAAACCGCAGCATGGGCTCTCGGACTAGCCGATCGTGTGCCTTCCAGCAAAGAACTGGCTTTTTCTGAAATTCCCAAAGTACGGATACCGGAAGATGTATCAACTTTCCGTTATGATCCGTCTATTCCAACAGAATCTATAAAAGGAGTTGACTGTCTGGCGCCGGAAAGCATCCTTGTCCATCTAGCGGCAAAGCCCCAAGTCGTTTCTTCATGGAGCAGTGCTATGGAATGGATCCCGGATGTAGTATATGAAATAAATATTGACAGATTGATGGAAGAACTATTTACCCGGAATGACTCAATAAAGAGAAGAACCGGATATCTCCTTCAGGGCATGTACCCCAAAGCCGCTGATGAGATCCGAAACACCGCGTCCATCAAGTCAAAAATACGATTTGGTCCAAGAACAACCGCTATCCGGAATGATGAACACTGGATGATAGCTGATACAATACTACCTTTTTCACCAAAGGAGATGGAGTTGGTAAAATGATTACATTTGAAAACGAAAGAATAACCGAGGGACACATTGCAAGACATACACCTACAGGCGGAGGAGCGCCCGGACGTGAGGCTGCAATTATTGATATTGCGCAGGATTTTCTTCTTGCCTATCTGGAAGATGCTCATTTTATGAATGATATTTCGCTGAAAGGTGGCACCGCTATTCGTAAATTCTATGCCGGTAAAGAAGGGCGTTTTTCCCTTGATCTCGACTTTGCTGTTTCCAATAAAGATGTTGATCTTGATGAAACAGCGTTTGACTTTATCAGCGAGATTGACGGATTAGAGATAGGTCCGTTCAAGTTTTCTGTCAGTGAACGCCGGAGCAAATGGTATATCGGCATGGAGAGTCGTTTTGAAAGGGGTCTTATTCATAAAACAAAACTGGACTTTGCTCCATTTCCTTGGCTTGAGCCAAATAAAAGATCTATAGTCCCACTTCCCATTCACAAACAATACGGAACAGATCTCCCCAAAATACAGACCAATCGGATCGAAGAGAATATGGCGGAAAAGATTGCCAGACTAAACAGAACCAGCACGGCCAGAGATATGTATGATTTGAACTGGATTATGGAGAATAAATCAATCGCTGATTCGATTGACAGGAACCTTCTTCGCAGACTTGTGGTTTTGAAAATATGGGTCGATTCCTACGGGATGCATTGCGGTAATGTATTTTGGCATCCGGCACATGCACCATCAGAGTTTGATCCGGAAAAATGGTTAAACGATCGAAACCCTGACGATGTAGCATCGGAAGATATCGGAGCGTTGGCCGTCCCTTCTCCAAAACCTGAGGACATGATCAAAGGGCTGCAGACATATTATTCGTTTCTTCGAGATCTTGATGAGACTGACAGGATTATCGCTTGTTCAAACCAAAAGGATCGAAGTGTAGTGATACGTGCCTTGTCGGAACTTCCGGGGAAACGACTCGCTGAGGGCTTGTATTAAAAAACCTCTTGTATTTTTTCTCCGCGTATAGGCTTGTTGTTGCTCTGTCCAATCTCAAAAAATCTATAATCTGCAACGAAGTCGAACAAATCCAAAACTCATTTCGTAGATAACATTGGCATAATCTCTTGGACTAAAGTAAGATAAAAGGCTCGTTCGACAGTTGACCTTGTATGGGTTATCTGGTGCATCCAATGAGTTATGAGCAGGTGATTTTCGAATCGCCTGCTTTTTTAATGCTCAATAATGAAAAAAAGTGCCGATTTTCTGCAGATTCCATGTTTTTTTCAAAAAAGTCAAAAATTTTTTGAAAAATATAAAACCTAAATCAGATTTCGTGTGTTGTATAGGTGAAAGGGCAAAGAAAAGCCCGAAAACAAACCATTATCTATTAAATCCCGCAAAAGACGGGTGAAAGGAGCTCATTATGTTTAATTCATTACCTACCTACAAGAAAGTCGGACTAATCGCATCACTCATCGGAACAGTTCTGATGACAGGGGGATTTGCCCTGACGTGTGTCATTCCCGGAGCGAGCAGGAGTGGATCGTTTATCGGCGGGGTGATTGCCGTATTTATTGTTATCGGTTTCATCGCAACTGTTGTATCCTATGCAACCGGCGGACTCATTGAGGCAATCAAGAGTGCGCTTCATGTTGGGAAATGGGGCTGGTTGCTGATGTCGTTCCCGGTTGATATTTTCACCGGCTTGATTTCAACTATCGCAGCGTTCTATATTTTGGTAGCATTCCCAATCTACCCGGTATACAAGAGTTGCAAAAAGTACCTTGAAACTCACATCGTCGTAGAAAACTACTATTTCTGATTCGCCCTGTGAGATTGGGGGTGGTCCGGATGAACTTTGATCAGTTTATCAGAGAGATCCTCCGATACGATATGGAGCATATGATAATAGATACAAAAAGAAAGAGGGACATATGGGATCATGTAAATGAGGAACTCTCGAATGAAAAATCGGTAAAACCCGAGAAAATGAAGTATCCGTAGATAAAGGATGTCTGGGAATCCAAAACCTCCCTGGCATCCGACAGCAATGAAAGGACGGTGTTGATTATGAAAAAGTCAAAACAGTTTTTGGTCGCAATTCTCACATTGGCGCTTATGATTTCGGGGAGTGTAATCCCGGTAAGGGATTCTCTGGCTACGACGGCAGAGGTGGATTCCTATATAGAAGACAGAGGAGGGATCGGTTCTGAAGCGGTTTCGGGGGAAAGCTTATCTGTGGAGGAACAGGATTCCGATAAACAGGATAAATTCGCTGAGAGTGGCATAGAAGAGGAGGACAATCAGGAGGATTCAGAGAGTAAGAACGAGGAGGACAAAACAAAAGATGATAACAGTAACATCGAAGATGAGATCTCGGAGATTATTGACGGAACAGAGCGGGAAAAATATCAGCTGGATTATCCGGAGTATCCCATGGAGGCACAGCGTGGATCCGGCTCGCTCCCATCCAGTTATGGCCTGGACAAGTATTACCAGAGTTCTGTCAAGGATCAGGGCAAAAACGGACTCTGCTGGAGCTACGGGATCTATGCGGTACTTGAGGCAAATATGAAGAAAAACGGACTTGGAAATCGTGATTTTTCTGAAGTTCACATGTCATACTCAACGAGCAATCATAACGGGAACACCCTTCAGGGCTGGAACAGGGGCCCGTCTGATGGAGGAAACAGATATAAATCATCGGACTACCTGATGAGAGGAACGGCATTGAGCGGAACAGTAAATGAATCAGAAGATCCGTGCATTGATCCATATACGATTCTTTCTGACAGGTCGCTTAGCATCAGTGAATCAAAAACAAAGAGCTTCAAGGCTAAAAATGTACTTTTTCTGACAGATATAAATAAGGCAACCCAGACAGCAGAGGTCAACGCGATCAAGTCAGCGATCCGTGATTACGGTGGTGTTGGCGCGAGCATGTATTGTGATGATGACAACTGGAACACATATTACAACTCGAATACCGGCGCATATTACTATAACGGAAACCGGACATACACTTGGAACGGCGGCTGCTATCCGGATAACAACCATACTGTTGAGATCGCCGGCTGGAATGACAACTACTCCAGAAATAATTTCAACTCAGGATGCCGACCGGCAAATAACGGTGCATGGCTCGTCAAGAACAGCTGGGGGACTGATTTCGGATGCAACGGATATATGTGGATTTCCTATGAGGATACCAACTTTCCAATCTCAACATTCACGATAGACGGTGTTGAGCCATATAACAGCGCAGAAAAAGTATATGAGTCGGATTATAAGTATGATGGTGCCGGGTTTGGCTACTCCGGTGTGAGAAACGCATATTTTATGAAAGTGTTTACATCGGAACGCGCAAATCAGCAACTGAAAGCGGTGAAGGTATTTATCCCGAACGCTGATTCATGTGTCAGTGTAGACTGCATTCCGGATATAGACGCACTTGAGCCCAACAGGGCAACAACCGACGGCGACATGAGTCTCAGAAATAAATATACTTTTTCGAGCAAAAAGGACCTCTCGATCACTTATCCCGGCTGGTACACGATAGAACTGGATGATGCGGTAGATCTGAAAAAGGCCGGAAGCCGCTTCGCTGTGATCGTAAAAAGCTCATTGACGGATGCGAGCAGGAGAAATGACATGGCGTATGACCACTACAACCCGATTAGCGGTGGGACATATACCTCAACAGATGCAACATGGTGGACAGTTGCAAAAATGGGCTCAGGCAATCAGAATTATAATTTTTGCATCAAGGCTGTGACAGAATCAGGTTCGGCAGCTCCTATTATCGGCAATGAAAGCACGGATATCACCCCGTACAGCATAAAACTGTATGCCCTGAATGGATACGAATATCGTTTGAATAATGGGACATGGCAGTCAAGCAATCTGTTTACCGGACTGACTCCGGACACAGAGTATACTTTTTATCAGAGAAAAACAGGCACCACAAAGAGAAGCATCGGTTTGACGGTACGGACGAAACAGGTAAACCTTACCAACGCAGTGATAACACTGTCCTCCTCGCAGAGCAGCTATGTGTATACCGGCAACCAGATTTGCCCAACAGTCAGCAAAGTGACACTGGATGGCGTGGAAATCCCGAGAGGTCAGTATATCGTATCGTATAGCACAAATACATCTGTAGGAACTGCTAAGGTAACGGTCAGCGGCGCGACCGGAAGTCCCTGTGTGGGTAGCTGCTCAAAAACATTCAGCATCGTGGCGTATGATATAGGCAATTTCATATCAGGAGTAAACTATTCTCCAATACCGGACAAATACTACACTGGATATGCCATCAACCCTTCCGTAACTTTTTCATACAATGGAAAAAGCCTGGTAAACTATACGGATTATTCGGTATCAAATACCGCTCCGGCTACCGGAGTCGGGTCAGGTACTCTGACAATAACAGGAAAAGGAAACTTCAAAGGGACTAAATATATTACTTACAACATAAAACAGAGAATTCTCACAGACAGCATGTTTACGATCGAGTGCAGCAAGGGGATCAAAGACGGCTGGTATGCCGGTGATGTCGTTATCAGACCGCAGAGTGGTTACAGCATGTATAACCGAAATAACAGTTATGTATCAAACATCACTGTATCGACAGAAGGTACTAATAGCGTTGAGTTCTATCTGAAAAAATCAAGCGAAAAGTACCTTGTGTCAGGCAGTGAGTATACGCTCGGGGCTAATAAGATACTCACAATCAATATTAAAAAGAACACTCCGACTGCAACACCGGTTCCGACTCCTACCGTCAAACCTGCAACACCGACGCCGATTGTACCGACGGTAGCCCCGGCAACACCTGCACCGGTTATCCCGACGCAGAAACCAATCAGTTATACGGATGGCGGATCGGGAAGCGGTGGTTATTCGGGCGGTGGCTCGTCCTCCGGCGGCAGTAGTAGTTCAGGTGGTAGTTCCTCAGGTGGCAGTTCTTCAAGTGGTGGTAGCGGCTCAGGAGGCAGTTCCTCAGGTGGAGGCAGTGGTTCTTCCGGTGGTGGTAGCGGTTCAGGCGGTGGATCAGCATCCGGTGGTAATGATTCGTCAGAAGGAGTAGATTCAGGCAGTGATATCCGGAAAACACCTGCGCCGAACCCAACAGCTACTCCAATACCGAGTGCCACTCCTTTACCGGCAGAGTCTGCAGTTCCAACATCCATGCCGACAGTAGAAGAAACATCAGCACCGACCCCAACAGCGGCACCGGTTGAAAATCCTGTTGCAACTATTGCACCTTCGGCACAGCCGGAGTATGAAAGCGCTGAAAAAACGGAAATCGCAGGGGTGACATACACAGTCAGCGGGACATCGGTGGTTGTCAGCAAGGTTTCAAACAAAAAATCTGTCACAATTAAAAAGAAGGTACATATTAACGGAAAGACATACAAGGTAACCGGATTAGCAAAGGAAATATTCAAAGACCATGGCAAGGTTCGCAAAATAACCATCGATGTAACCCACATCAAGTTAGTTGGAAAGCATGCGTTTGATGGGATCGCCGAAAATGCCGTGATTCAGTTGAATGGCAATAGGAAAAGGAAACAGAAGGTCAAGAAGCTGATTATCAAATCCGGCGTTGGAAAGGGCGTACGGTTCAGCGTGTAACAGAGAGATTTGCATCCGGGGCGGAGAGATCCCGCCCCGGGGAAAGTATGGTGAACTATCATAGGAGAACCTGAAACAATTCACTTCAACCCGAGTAAGCGATCGGTAGATACACCATAATACTCGGCAAGACGGATTAGATGCCGAATTGGAAGTTCGCTGGCGCCACGCTCGTAGCGGGAATACATCGTTTGAGAGGTTCCGAGAATTTCGGCAACATCCTGCTGGGAAAGGTCATGATCTTCACGGATATCACGAATTATACGAATATATGAGTTATTTTCCGCCATTTCATGTCCTCTACTTCCATTTTGGTACACCTATCATATCATTATTTTGATTTTTTTCTTGATTTTAGTAAATATCTTTACTATAATAAGATATGTATGCTTATCTGATATGATTAGCAGCTACAAAAGGGTAATAGTACTTGGATGAAGCTGATATTTGAGAATTTGCTAAATTTTGCCATTGACACCTTTGGGGATGTTTTTTCAAATTAAAAAAGGAGACGAGTTGTGTTTTGTGAAAAATGCGGAGAAGAAATTCGAGAAGGCCAAAACTATTGCCCGAAATGTGGATTCAGAATAGGGGATTTAGTTCAAGAGTCGGTCGATTCATCGTCGAACAATCGTGAGATAGAGAATCTTGTTAATCGATTTAAATCCGGCGATGAATCTGCATACCAAGAACTGTATAATCGCACGTATCAGAGAAATCGCTATGTAGCGTTAAAGATTGTCCATAGTGATGCTGAAGCGGATGATGTACTTCAGGATGCTTATCTGAAGGTATATACGAAGATAGACCAGTATATATATACCGGCGAGAGCAGTTTCGCGTCCTGGACATCCAAGATTGTGAATAATACCGCTATCAACCATCTTCGCGGAAAGCAGCCAATGCTGTTTTCAGAGATGGAAACAGATGATGGAGAAGAATTTCAGTTAGAATTAGAAGACGATAAGATTGAGTTTCAGCCCGAGTTTTCCTATGACAAGAAAGAAACGGCTAATCTTGTCCGTGAAATCGTTGACACACTACCGGATGATCAGCGGGCGAGCGTGATGATGTATTATTTTGAGGAGATGTCCGTTAAGGATATAGCGGCGGAATGCGAATGCTCAGAGAATACTGTCAAAAGCCGCCTCAATTACGCCAGAAAGAGTATGTTGACCAGAGCAGATGCTCTCAAGAAGAAGGGACTTCTCTCCGGAGCAATCACAATGGCCGGGCTTATCGCACTTCTTCGTTCCAAGGAAGCATTTGCAGCAGAGGCAACTACAAACTGTGCAACCACTCTTGCAAATATTCTTTCGGAGGCGCATTCAGGAGTTTCCGGTTCGACGGAACTTGGAACAGCCTGTATGCAATCGACAGGGGTGCCAGAGATGACAGTTGGCTCTGAAACTGCATCTACAGGTGTAACCGGGGCTGCACTTGGATTGAAAGTGACTATAGGAGTAGTGTGTAGTGCTGTGGCTATTTCAATCGGAACAGTTTTTTTTATAAACAGGTTGCCGGATAAAGATACTGTTATATCAGTTGAAACACCTGTTCCGTATGAAGAACCAACAGCGGAACCAACACCAGAATCAACAATAGAACCAACGCCGGAACCAACACCAAAGCCAACATATAAAGAAATGTACAAAGAATATTATAAAAATCTAAAAGGAATTATTACGGTTGACGGATTTTCTCAACAAAGGTTTAAATTTGGAAGGTTTGAACAGATAGATTTTCCGGCAAAAAAATTCAGTGAGTATAAACTATGTGATATCGATGAAGACGGGATTCCGGAAATGATTATGAGGTATGTCCATAAAAGAAAGAAGCCATCTCAATCAAAGACATTGGCTATGATATGTACAATAAAGAACGACGAGGTTGTTCCTATTTTTGGAGTTGAAGGGCAGGTGGAATGGCCGATTGTACAAATGACAAAGCATAGGATATGTTTTGAAGATGGTGCATTGAGTCCGGAGGATGCATATCGTGGAAGCATGACCTCTGATCAGTGGGCTAGACATGTGTATTGTCAAATGAGTTCGGGGAGGATAATAATGGATCGATGTTATTTATCAGATCGAACTGTTTCCTGGGGACAGTTTGGTGGTAGAGTTCCCCAATGGAAAAGAATTGATAAAAAAAATAATAAATGGGTAATAATTGAAGATGGAGAGGTTTTTGATTATTACACTAAGTGCTCAATAAAAACTATATTTGGGATGGAAACGAATTATGAAAAATGACTTTGCCTTGTTCGTCAATTACAACTTAACAAAAGGAGAATTCAAAACACTTGTTTTCAAAAGGAGGAAAATAAATATGAAAAGTATAAAAAGAATATCGGTTGTGTTTCTACTGTTATTTAGTATTATCATAAATAATACTGGGGGTTGCGCTAAAGTGTACAACGAATGGAAACACTATTATACCTTTGAGGGAAAACTGAAAAGAGGAAAAGAACAAACAACAATGAATCATGGAATTGAAGTGACTGCTTTTGTGTTGG
>JAGABX010000029.1 GCA_017614395.1 Eubacterium sp. | reverse complement strand
GCGCGATCGACAGCGTGTTCAAGACGGATCATCTCGGATACGTCACGACAGGGAAGGTGTTGGGTGAACTCGCAAACTGGGCTATGGAAAAATACCGCCGTCCCATGCTTAAATGCCTGCAGGAGAGCAAACGGTTTGATGCTCCGCCGGATATATATACTCTGGTGGATTATGCTGCGCCGTTTGTTTCACAGGGGAACCAGACAGGTGAGGGATGGTTTTTGACCGGAGAGATGATTGAATTATTGCATTCCGGCGTGCCGAATATCGTGTGTACACAGCCTTTTGGCTGTCTGCCGAACCATGTGGTAGGAAAGGGAGTTATCAAACAGCTGCGCAAGGCGTTCCCCGGGGCGAATATCGTTGCGGTCGACTATGATCCGGGCGCCAGTGAGGTTAACCAGCTGAACCGAATCAAGCTGATGCTGGCAACGGCCGGTGACAATTCGGAGGAAGAAGAAAAAATGACATCGTGAGATGATTACGGCGACGACGTGCCGGAAAAATAAAAAGGAGGAGGTGACCGATTTGATCACGTTTTACAGATCCGATGAAGATGGAACAATGAATGAAGTCAGAGAGCCGGATGAGGGTTCGTGGATCTCGGTCATCCATCCGACGGGTGAGGAACTGGAACAGATCTGTGAGATAACGGAGATCGACATGGACGATCTCAAAGCGCCTCTGGATATTGAGGAGAGATCGCGTCTCGCAACTGAGAACGGATATACAATGATCCTGGTTGACATTCCGTTCCATGATGATGAGGATCATTACGAAACCATTCCGTTGGGGATTTACCTTACGAAAAAGCTGATCATTACGATCTGCCTGGTTGACTCATCAATAATGAGGGCATTTTCCAATCAGCGCGTGAAGGAGTTTTACACGTTTAAGAGAACACGCTTTTTATTCCAGATTCTGTACCGTAATTCATCCTCGTACCTGCGTTATCTGCGTATCATAGACCGCAAGAGCGACCAGATAGAGGAAAAACTCCAGCTCTCGCAGAAAAATTCCGAGCTGTTGCAGCTGATGGAGCTTGAAAAATCACTGGTGTATTTCACAACGTCGCTCCGTTCAAACGAGGTGGTTCTGGAGCGTTTGCACAGAACCGACAAGGTGAAAAAGTATCCCGATGACGAGGATCTGCTGGAGGATGTCATCATAGAGAATAAACAGGCCATTGAGATGGCGAATATATACAGCGGGATCCTGAACGGTGTCATGGGCACATTTGCATCCATCATTTCAAACAATCAGAACGGCGTGATGAAGGTACTCGCTATTATGACGATTGTTTTGTCAATTCCGACTATTATTTCAGGTTTTTACGGAATGAATTTTGAGTCGATACCTTTTTCGAAAGAGCCTTTGGGATTTGTTATTACAATGGGAATTTCATTTCTGATTTCGGGCGGAGTTGCGTTTATTCTGTGGAAAAAGAGAATCTTGTAACACAGTTTTACAGAGTTGGATATTGCATGTTTTGTTTAGATTATAATGCGGGAGTTTTGAAAAGGAGCGATTAACAGAAATATGAATTTTATTGACAAGCTGGAGAGAAGGTTTCCGAGGTTCGGAATACCTAATCTGATGAAATATGTAATTTGCGTAAATATAGCCGGAGCGGTGTTGGGATTGATCGATATGAGCGGCGTTTTCGGTGTACAGGTTTATGCAAATTACCTGAGTCTCGATTTCAATCAGATATTCCACGGACAGGTTTGGAGGCTGATCACGTTTGTTCTGTATCCACCCACCGATTTAGTGGGCAGAAACATGATGATAAACCTGATCTGGTTTGCGATCTGGGCATTGGTTTACTATCATTTAGGACTTGCATTGGAGAAAATATGGGGAACGTTCCGGTTTAATCTGTTTTACTTTTTCGGAGTCTTTTTAGTAGTATTGGCGTCGCTTGGGTTTTATCTGTTTAATGTCATTCAATACGGCGATTATACGGCTGAATTATTCGGCTACATGATCGGTGGTGCCACTACGTTGGAATTTGTAAATGAAACGGTATTTTTAGCATATGCGATGATGTTTCCGAATGCTATGTTTCTCATGTATTTTATCATCCCTGTCAAGGCTAAATGGCTTGGCTGGATATCGATTGCATTACTTGGGTATCAGTTTGTCAGGGGAATTGTTGACGGGGCATATTACGGAGTTGTGTTGATAGTTGCTGCGGTTATAAACCTCTTGATTTTCTTCTTTTTCGGGAGAGGGAAGCCGGGCGCTGCAGGACAGTACCGTGAGAGAAAACGTCGGCAGGAATTTCATAGACGAACCCGTCCTGTCGAGCCGTCGTCTGCGGGTAATCCGAACGGAGGGAGACACCGCTGCGCTATATGCGGCAGGACTGAGATAGATGCGCCGCATTTGGAATTCAGGTATTGCTCGCGTTGCAACGGGAATTATGAGTATTGTTCCGATCATTTGTTTTCACACGAGCACGTTAAATAAGTGTGTTCACGCTGAATGATAGCAGCCGAATGATCGCACTGTATATATAATTGTAGGAGGAGTAACAGATGGAAATCGACGATAGTTTCAGGATTGTGATTGACTGCCTGGAAATCGGTGGACTGGGACTGATCGTAATGATACTTTCATATTTATGGAGGCTTCGTTACGAAACGGAGGGGTATCGTCAGTATGTGGTCGATAACGCTAAAGGATTCAGAAAGTTTATTTGGATCGGGGCGTTGTTGTTGACGGCTCTGGTCATCAAGCTTGTTCTGGCGGGTTATTTTGAAGGCCACCCGACGGATATGAACTGTTTTATCAGCTGGGCTGACTGGATATATGACAGTGGTCCCAGTGGATTCTATGAGTTGGATGCATTCACTGACTATCCGCCGGGATATATGCTGATTTTATGGATTATTGAGAATATCAGCAGGCTTTTCTCTATAGAATCGTTTTCAATTGCTTCACGCGTGATGACAAAACTGGTACCTGTTTTAGCAGATTTGGGTGCCGGGTATATCATCTGGAGGATGGCGAAGGAGCGTTTTTCCGAAGGTTCGTCCTTCCTGCTTGCCGGTTTGTATATATTCAGTCCTATAGTGATTATGGATTCTTCGGTATGGGGACAGACGGATAGCGTGTTTACGTTTTGTGTTTTGCTGACCGGATGGCTCTGCATGAAGAAAAAGAGGATCCCGGCTTACTTTGTGTTTGTTTTAGGCGTATTTATAAAACCTCAAACATTGATGTTTGCCCCTATTCTGATATGGACAATCATAGAACAGGTATTTTTGGACGGTTTCAACTGGAAAAAATTCAGAAATGATCTCATAGGCGGTGTGTGTGCAATTGGTTCATTTTTCCTGATGTCACTGCCGTTCGGTATTGGGACAGTGGTAAATCAATATGTGGAGACATTGGGAGAATATCCCTATGCCAGTGTTAATGCCTACAACATATGGGCATTTTTGGGGAAAAACTGGGCTTCACAGGACGATGTCGTTTTTGGATTGCCGGCGCATGTATGGGGTTCGATCGCTATTTTGGCGGCAGTGGGGTTGAGCGCGTTTGCCTTTTTCCGATTGAGAAAAAGAGCGGACATGTCACGCTATTTTGTCAGCATGTCGATAATCATCAGCACAATGTTTTTGTTCTCCGTGCGCATGCATGAGAGATATCTGTTCCCGATTGTAGTGTTACTCCTTGCGGCTTTTGTGGTCAAACCTGCCCGGGAGTTGTATGCCTGTTTTGTCGGATTTGCCTTCTTGTTGTATTTAAATGTTGCACATATATATAAAGTTGTCACAACCATTGACGGTGCAACGCCTCCGAGTGGTGGGTTTATCGGATTGGTTGCGTTGTTGTCCATCGGCATGTACGCATATATGTGGTTTGCTATTTGGAGGCCGTGCTCGGTTTTGGATTTTGTTTCGGAAATTAAATCCAAGGGACGACGTGCAGCGCAACGTTTTGTCAGTATTAAATCAGAGGATGAGCAAAAAAAGAAACTGCCGAGGGAAAAGTTCTCCATACGTGCTACGAAAAAAATGCCGCGCATGACACGTACGGACTGGATTGTTATGTTCGGAATCATCCTGTTTTACGGCTTGATCGCGCTGGTTAATCTGGGTAGTACATCAGCGCCGCAGACCGAGTGGAATAACCTGGAAAACAAGGATCCCCTTGTATTTGATCTGGGCGGGGACAGGCATATAGATATGATTTATATGTATCTCGGGCATTATGAGGGGCGCCAGTTTACTCTTGATCTGTCACAGGATGGGGTTAATTATGATACGTTGGGAGTCGTCAAGGCAAATGACGTATTTCATTGGAATGCGTTGGCCAGCACGGGCGAAGGGGCATCGTATTCTACATATAACCTTTCTCATGATTACAGGTATGTCCGTTTGACGCCCATAGACGGAGAATGCTATGTGCGTGAGATAATTATCGCAGATCCGGCAAGAAACACTGCTGCCCCGGTGAATGCGGATCAGTATCCGGAACTGTTTGATGAACAGGACACATTCGAGTATCCGGCCACCTGGCGCAGCGGAACCTATTTTGATGAGATATATCACGCCCGCACGGCTCAGGAGATGATTGACGGCGAGTATTGTTATGAGAATACGCATCCGCCGTTGGGTAAATGGCTGATGAGCCTGGGGATTCGTGTGTTTGGCATGACGCCTTTTGGATGGCGCGTGGTCGGTGTTCTGTTCGGTATCGGAATGCTGCCGCTGTTGTATTTGTTTGCGAGAAGGCTGTTTAATGGACAAACATGGGCTGCAGGGGTTGCGACAGGACTGTTCGCGTTTGATTTTATGCATTTTACACAGACGCGGATTGCGACGATAGATACTTATGGAACATTTTTTATCATCGCCATGTTCTTCTTCATGTACTGGTATTCACAGATGAGTTTTTACGATACGAAACTCATCAAGACATTTGTTCCGTTGTTGGGTGCGGCTGTATCCATGGGACTCGGGTGTGCATCAAAATGGACGGCCGTGTATGCGTCTGCGGGGATGGGAATCTTTTTCTTCGCAGTGATGGTCAGGCGATACAGGGAGTACAGGATAGCTAAGGCAAATCCAAGTGGCAGAAGTGATGGGATCGATCATTCCCATATTATTGAGGTATGGCCGAAATACTTCATTATTACTATAGTGGTCTGTGTATTTTTATTTGTTGTATTAGCGGGACTGTTATATCTGCTCAGTTACATTCCGTTCTCAAACGGACAGGACATGAGTTTGT
Organism: Eubacterium sp.; assembly: GCA_017614395.1. Classification (GTDB taxonomy): domain Bacteria; phylum Bacillota; class Clostridia; order Lachnospirales; family Lachnospiraceae; genus Eubacterium_F. The sequence goes on along the minus strand of JAGABX010000029.1, from coordinate 28,771 downwards.
GGGATCGGATGATCAAAAATCAGACAGATATGTACAACTATCATGCGAACCTTGATGCGACTCATCCGTATTCGTCTGTTTGGTATGAATGGCCGACCATGATCCGTCCGATGTTCTACTACAGCGGTACTACGCTGGATGGTTTGAAGGAAGGCATATCCGCATTCGGAAATCCGTTGGTTTGGTGGGCAGGAATCCCGGCGTTTTTCTATATTGTATATCGTACGGTTCGTTATTCGGACGGAAAAGCAATGTTTTTGGGATTTGCTTATATGGTTCAGTTAGCGCCGTGGATCATGGTCACACGTTGTACGTTCGCTTATCATTATTTCCCGAGCGTGCCGTTTGTTGTGCTGATGATCGTCTATTCGATGACGAAGCTGGATGAAAAACCGGATAAGCGCTGGCGCCGTTGGATCTACGTATATGCGGGAGTTGCGGTTGTTTTGTTTTTTGTGTTCTATCCGGTTTTGACAGGTACTCCTGTCGAGGGGAATTATATTCGCGACGGATTGAAGTGGCTGCCGAGCTGGGCGCTGTATATATAATGGCTTTATGTTCGCACCGTATCCGTGGATTTATGAATTGTTTATTGATACTATAATTATTGGAGTTTTGAATGAATCGCGAAGAGTTTATTGTATGCCGGGATTACGCGGCGCTGGATTTGGCTTTTTCATTGGACGGAGTATATGATATTCTTTTTGGTGATACTTTTGATGACCGCCGCGAACTGTTCGGCGCACCTGAAAAAGGCTATTATGACTGGCTCGCGCGTTTGATGAGATCGGTTCTTTCATTCGAAGTAAATTCTATCGGGAGAGATATGGACGATATATTGTCTGTTACCGAAACCGAACTGAGAGAATTGCGACGCGAAAACAAAAAGCGTATGGAGTTTTTTACCGTTCTGACAGACAGGCTGACCGCTTATGAGTATGTTCTGAACCGTTATGAATTGAAATATGCGCCTGAGGACCGGCTTGATGATTTTTTGAAATCCAATCCTGAGGATGCTTTTTTAAACCGATTGATTATTTATCTTACAAAAGATCGGGATAAAAAGATTTTCGGAACAAAACTGCAATCGGTAATCGGCGAGATTCCGGTCCAGATTACCAGGAACAAATTATTTGAGCATATTGACCGTGTGATGAAGCTGTATTTGGACTCGGATGAAACGGCATTAGATGAATTATTGTATATGCTCAGAATGGCGAGTCTGGTGATGCAGCCGGGAGAATATCTGGGAGAGTATCCATTACTTGAAAAGCCGTTGAATGATTTTGAGACGACGGTATTGGATGAAATGGATGAAGCCGGATATAACCTCTTACGTGATGAGATATTTGATCTTGCCGGCAAGCTCGAGAGTATTATGGATTATTATCATGAACTGCAAAGATGCGTTAATGATACTCTTGCGCTGTGCCTTGTGCGAAAATGGCTTCCGGAGCAGGAGGTTCTGGTTTCGCCGGCTGTCAGCGATGTAATCACACATATTTTAGACGGAAATCCGAATGAAAATGATTTTGTTCCGTTTGAGGGAAGGATAGAGGAGGTTTCTCTACGTTTGCAGCGGCAGATGGCTCGTGTTGAGGCACCGGATATGAACGCTGAGGAGGAGGAAGAATACCTAGATGTCGCCACGCTGGCCAGACTCCTTTCAAACAGCATGTTCGCGGAGATAGATCCGTTATTTGTAGAAAGCCGGACTGTTACTAAAGAAATGCTGAAAGAAAAGGAAGAAAAACTCTTCAATGAGATGACGGAGGTTATGAAAGCTTCTCAGAAACCGGTGCGCCGCGCCATAATAGCAAAGGTTCTGGAGAAACTTCCGCCGTTTATCTCGTCACAGGATGAAATACAGGAATATGTTCGCGTTAATCTGTTCAATTGCCGGGACAAGGCTGAACGATGTGCCGTTATGGCAATATTGTTGGAAATGATGGAGGAGTAGATGCTGTACTGGTATCGCGATTTGATGGTCAATGAAAAGCTGGAAAAAAGAAAGCACAAGCATCTCTACCGTATAGAGAGATATTATAATGCTCTGCCAAAGAGCAGGATATTCAGTGACAGAAAAAGGGTATGGGAGCATTTTATCGGTAAAAAAATCCCATGGAGGGAATACTTTGTCGTAACGCGAGCCTACAATCCTGAGGACCTTTTTGATGTGGTCGGCGTCAGACAATGGGTGCTCAGGCATTATTCAAAAACGGATATTTACGTGATTGGAATTTACACTACGCCGTTTGAGGCAATAAAGGACATGGAGGAAATATTGGTTTCCGGCTATGGAAAAAGCCTTGATTTTCTGCCGAGGGAGCTTTTTGCGGATGATGCGGATTTTTTGGAATTCAATGACTGGATTGCCATGAAAGAAGAATCAGGTGAAATAAAAAGACGAAAAAAGAATAAAAAAGGCAAAAAATCCAATCAGAAGGATACAAATCAGAATAATTCAAATCAGAAGGATTCAAAGTAAAAATGAGGGAATAAATGATTGTATTGACTGTATTGAAATGGATCGGAATAGTCCTGCTGTGGATTCTGTTGGGTCTCATAGCGCTGGCATTGCTGATTCTCATGGTGGTGCTGTTTGTTCCGTTCCGATACAAGGTTAGCGTGGCGACGAAGGACGAAGCCGGTTCGAGTGGCGGATACGGTTTCCATCTGACGTGGATTTTGCATGCCATCAGTATAAAAAAGACAATCGGAAGTGAGCAGATTCTGGTCAGGATTCTCGGAATACCGATAAAAAGAATCAGCGGAGCGAGTCCTCAAATTGATAATTCATACAACGAGAGTGAGAACGAAGAAATAGGCGAGGATTTATGGGACGATGAGGAATTTGATGACATAAATGCCGGAGTTATACATCCGGAGACAGATGATGACCGGAGCGATTTCGCAGAGAAACCCGATGGAGACGATTCGGCAAAGGATTCAGACGAAACTGATTGCGTGGAGGGTGCGGAAGAGTTCGAGATCGAATCGGAAATTGAAAAAAAATCAACATCTCCCGATGAGAATCCTGACAATGATAGTATCGTAGAAAATATTGAAAAATCTGAAGATAATGACAATAATACTGAATATTCTGATATAAAAGAAGAAGATAAAGCTTCGATTAAGGACAAGATAAATGCAATAAAACAGAAAATAAATAAAAAATGTCAAAAATTCCACTTTATTTTTTACAAAATTCATAGTATAATGAGTTTTGTAAAAAGTCGGGCGACCAAAAAGACGATCAGGCTTCTACTCAGTGAAGTCGTGAAGATGATACGATATGTCGGGCCCAAACGGATAGAAGGGCATTTGGAATTCGGCACAGGTGATCCGGGTTATACGGGCGCCATAATGGCAGGTGTCAGCCTGATAAAGTTTTCATATAAAAAGAATGTATCGATTGTTCCGAATTTTGAGGAGTTATGTTTGATCGGCGATGCGACGCTGTGGGGCAGGATACGTGTCGTTTACTTTTTACGAATGGCAATCAGAATCTGGTTCAATAGGGATTTTCGCGATCTGCGGAAACAATACCGTCAGATGAAGCGGGATCAAAAAAAGATGGAAAAACAATTATCAAGATAAAAAACACTTTTTAAAAACACTTTTTCATAGGAGGATGTGTAAATGTCAGAGAACAAATTAGGAGAAACCATGGAGTCGTTGTTCAAGGGGATGGATTCGTTTATCACATCCAAGACTGTTATAGGCGATGCTGTCCGTTTTGAGGACGGAACAATCGTTCTGCCGCTCGTTGATGTCAGCTTCGGTGTAGCTGCGGGTGCGTTTGCCAACGATGGTGACAAAAAGAACAACGGAGGCGGAGGCTTAGGCGGTAAAATTCAGCCCAGCGCAGTTCTCGTGATCAAGGATGGCAGCTCAAAACTTGTCAATGTCAAGAACCAGAGCGGTCTGACCAAGATTCTCGATATGGTTCCGGATTTTGTAGATAAATTTGCCGGGGATGCCGGTGATGAATCTAATGATGACAAGAAGAAAAAGAAAAAGAAGGACAAGGATAAGTCAAAGAAAGACGAAACTCCGGCAGTAGAGTCCGGTGATGATGAAATCGTGATTCATGATGCGTGAGATAGAACATGGGACAATTCAGAGAAAATAACAATATGATCATAAGTGATGTCCCGTTGCCTGAGGACAGCGGGATGTCATTGGTCGGATATCTATACCAGGCCGGAGTTAATGACGGATTGACATCACTCGAGCAGGAGGCGGGAGTTGCCGTTGAGCGTGATGAGATGACAGGTCTGTATACAAAGAGAGCCTTTTTTGTGCAGGCAGATGCGTATCTGGAGCACAAAAAACAGGCTTCTTTTTGCATGATCGCAGTTGATATAAATCATTTCCGTTTGTTTAATCAGGTGTTCGGCAGAAAAATGGGTGATAACTATATCCTGCATGTTGCTAAAATTCTGACAGACTGTCGCAGGGAATACGGTGGACTTATCGGGTATGCCGGCGCAGATAATTTTTATTATCTGGCCCCTGATCTCGAGGAGGTTTTGGTTTATCTGCAGGATGAAACCGAGGATTATTTGCGTAAACAGAGTCTGGAGATCGGGTATTCTCCGAAATTCGGGTTGTACAGGATACTTGATGAGAACATGAAAATCATTGATGCCTGCGATAATGCTATAGCTGCGATGGAGCATGTGAAGAAGGAATACTCCCGCATGATGGCATGGTTTGATCCATCAATGAATGGCGAGGATGATGAGTTCAAGCTTCTTCAGGAGTTTGAGTTCGGACTTTTAAATCATGAGTTTACGTTCTATCTGCAGCCGAAGGTAAATATGAATAACGGTCGAATCATCGGAGCAGAGGCCTTGGCACGATGGGTTCGCAGAGATAACAGGATGGTTGCGCCGATGCGTTATATTCCCGTGCTCGAGAAAACGGGTTTTATTTTCCGGCTCGACAGGGTGATTTGGGAGCAGGTGTGCAGGTTTCAGCGTTTTTTGATGGATATGGACATTCCGATTCTGCCGATTTCGGTCAATGTGTCGCGGGCAGATATTTTTTCGATGGACGTGGCCGGATATTTGCAGGAGTTAGTTGAAAAGTACGATTTGCCGAAATACAGTATAGAATTGGAAATAACGGAAAGCGCCGATACCGGTGACAGTCTGGATCTCGAGATGGAGATAAACCGTCTGAAATCCTACGGGTTTCACATTGCAATGGATGATTTCGGCACGGGGTATTCGTCACTTCATTCACTGAAGGATTTGGATGTTGATGTCCTGAAGATAGACATGCGATTCCTCCATATGGATTTTTCAACTCAGGAGCGTGGCGCGAGCATTCTCGAACTGATACTCGACCTCGCGGACTCGCTTCATGTTCCGGTGGTTGCCGAGGGAGTAGAGTTTCCCGAGCAGGTGACGTTCCTCAGGGATATAGGATGCGAATATGCACAGGGTTACTATTATTACAAGCCCATGCGCAAGGAAGCCTACGAGGATCTGCTGATGGATCCTGATGCGATAGAGCTGCCTGAAAAAGTGTCCGCCTGACTTTTTCAATATTTTTTAAAAAAGTGCTTGCATTTTCCTCAAAAGTCTGATACAATTGTCCTGTTTTGAGTATGAGTAGCAATTACCGGGAGAGAGATAGGTAAAACTTGCAGTTATTGAGGAGGTGTGATCATGGCTAAATGTGCAATTTGTGGTAAGGGCGTTCATTTCGGAAACGCTGTCAGCCACTCACACAGACGGAGCAACAAGATTTGGAAATCAAATCTGAAATCAGTTCGTGTTAAAACGGACGGTGGCTCCAAGAAAATGTATGTATGTACATCCTGCCTGCGTTCCGGCAAAGTAGAGCGCGCTTAATTGTTGTGTATGAAAAAGCAGCCGGTCTGCGGTTGCTTTTTTTGTTGCATTTTTTTTGTTAATGTAGTACAATAATACTATCTGTGAGATAAACCGCCGTGGGCGGACATGAAATGGAGGGTCCGGACTATGAAGGGACAATTGGATACGGATTTGGGAACTATCATGATTGATGAGGACGTGCTCGGCAAATATGCCGGTTCGGCGGCAGTCGGATGTTTCGGCGTAGTGGGCATGGCATCGATCAATATGAAGGATGGCATTGTAAAACTCCTGAAAAAGGACAACCTGCGCCATGGTGTTACAATCACGATGGTGGACGAAAAACTGCATGTAGAACTTCATATCATTGTTGCTTTCGGTGTCAGCATCCTGGCAGTAGCGGAGAATCTGGTTGATACGGTACGCTATAATCTCGAGGAGTTCACCGGCATGGAGGTCGGCAAGATCGTTGTGTGTGTTGAGGGAGTGCGTGTTGTCGATTGACGGAAGGACATAAAAACGAGATTGCGTTAGGAGGATAACAATGTTGATCCAAACGATTGACGCGTCCTTGATCCGCCGTGCCTTTTTGGCGGGAGCGAATGCTCTGGATGCAAACAAGGATATAGTCAATGAACTGAATGTATTTCCGGTGCCGGACGGCGATACCGGGACAAATATGACAATGACGATAATGTCAGCAGCCAAGGAGGTTTCCGCTTTGCCGGAGAAGCCTGAAATGAAGGCTCTCTGCAAGGCTATTTCCGGTGGATCCCTCAAGGGTGCCAGGGGTAACTCGGGGGTGATCCTTTCTCAGTTGCTTCGTGGTTTTACCAAGGTAATCCGCGATGAAGAGCAGGTGGATGTTGAACTTCTTCAGGCTGCATTTGATCGCGCGGTTGCGCAGGCATACAAGGCAGTAATGAAGCCTAAAGAGGGAACAATACTGACTGTAGCCAGGGCGGGCGCCGAGAAGGCATTTGCCATGTCTGAGACAACTGACAACATAATTGAACTTGTAAATTCAGTCCTGATTTATATGGAGGATGTGCTGGAGCAGACCCCGGATATGCTGCCGGTACTGAAGGAGGCAGGAGTTGTAGATTCAGGCGGCCGGGGACTGATGTATTTTCTGCAGGGGTGCTATGATGTTCTGCTGGGCAAGGATGTTAATACCGATATCACCGACAGGCAACCTGCAGCCGGAAAACCGCAAAAGAAGGTTAAAGATACCGATTCCATTCACCATGTATACTGCACATCGTTTGTGCTTATTCCGAAAAAGCCACTGACGGCCAAAAATGAAAAGAGCATTTCAGAGCATCTGCATTCCATAGGTGAAGAGGTTCGTGTTGATAATGAGGATGAGTGTCTCAGTATCCATTTGCATACGAATGATCCCGGAATGGCCATTCAGAGGGCTCTGACATATGGGTCGTTGAAGAAGATCCGGATTCTCAATATGCGTGAGGGTGAGAAGGATGATGCTCCCGGGCAGGAAGGATCTTCAGGTGCGTCGTCCACTCAGGACTCGGCCACAGATGCTCCGGAGAATACGCAGAAACAGGATTCACAGCCTGAGCCTGAAAAAATGCCCCACAAGGAAAACGCTTTTATCAGCGTTTCCGCCGGAGACGGAATCAGTGAGATTTTCCGCGATCTCGGAGTTGACATCATTATCGAGGGTGGACAGACAATGAACCCCAGTACGGAGGACATTCTGAACGCCATAAACAGGCTGGATGCCGACCATATATTTATTTTGCCGAACAACGGTAATATTTTGCTGGCGGCAAATCAGGCAAAGAGCATGTCAGAGGGGCAGGATGTCATAGTGATCCAGTCGAAAAACATCCCTCAGGGCGTTGCCGCGATGGTTGGATTCATCGACGGTGTATCTGCTGAGGATAATGAAACTGCGATGAATGAAGCGTTGTCTGCCATACGTGAAGGCGAAGTCACTTACGCGGTTCGAGACACATCAGTGGACGGTCATGATATCAAGAAGGGTGATATCATGGGAATCTGCGGGAAAAAGATCACTGCAGTCGGAACGGACGTCATTGAAACAACAGTCGAACTGATCAAGTCGATGCTTGATGAGGATTCTGAATTGGTTACGCTGTATTACGGTGAGGAGTCAAGTGAGGAGGATGCCGCCCAGATAGCATCCAGGGTCGGCCTTGAGCGGTTGGATGTCGAATTCGAAATCCAGTCCGGCGGCCAGCCGATCTACTACTATTTCATTTCCGTTGAATAAACCATTAAAACATATCAGAGACTACACAAGAGTGATAATAGTATTCGATGTTTGTGTTTTGTAACGGTAAAGTAATTGAAGCCCGTAAAATATTTTGTCTCTCGAGGGGCATTCCCCCGAAGTGGAGCCCGACGAGGAACGAGGAGGGCGTGAACGTGCCCCGAGAGAGAAAAATATTTTACGGGCGACCTTTTTTTTATGAATTTCCTCTTGAAATATCGTAGATATGTGATATAATAGATGTGTTGCGCATGATAAATCTTTGAAATATATCATTTTTGACACGAAAAATGTCATATTTTGTGGATTGCAACATTTCTAAGCACAAGATGTATGAAATAATGGAGGAAATGGGATGGAGGAACCAATCTATCTTGAGTATCTGGATGAGTCCGGAGATGAAAAGGAAGAGCCCAAGGAGAAGAAGATCTCCAGTTTTGCGATGATTCCGTATTATTCGTTGCGTGACGGCAACATTGAGGGCGTCATGAGTTGCAAAGCTCTGATTGACAGTGTGGATGGAGATAAGATGTCCGCGGATGAACTGATGAACAAAAAGTTTCTCTTTGTTTCCTCGACAACCATGGCGGCTTTTTTTGCCATGCAGGGCGGAATGGAAGTTGACGCGGCAACAGCGCTCAAAAATCTCTATATCAGCCGCATGGATGACTGCAAGACCACAACTGCCGTAGATGAACTTCATACTATCATGTTCCTTGATTTCACGAGAAAGGTTCAGGAGTCACGCGAGAGATTAGAGGAACAGTCGGAATCAGGAAAAGAAACCGTCAGGATTTCCCGCTCGATAAGCCGTGCAATGGAGTATATTCGTCATAATCTGCATTCAAAACTTCAGTTAAAGGAAATCGGGCATGCAGTGGGATTGTCGCCCAACTATCTTGCGACAAGATTTCACGAAGAGGCAGGCTCCACGGTTCAGGATTATGTCCGTGATCAGCGGGTAGCCGTTGCAGCGACAATGCTCAAGGAATCCGACTATTCACTGACACAGATTGCAGCGGGACTCGGTTTTGGTTCCAATTCACATTTTATCAAGGTTTTTCGTGAGCAGATGAAAATCACGCCGAAACAGTATCGGCTCAGACATTACAAATGATCAAATTCTGCACGAGCGCTGATGCGAGCTTTTCTCACGACTCGCAGGCTCGCTGTGAGAAAACTCGCGCCGCTCGTGCAGGAAGATTGGAACATATTTTTGTATTTGGGAGGCAGTAGTTATAATGAGTGATTGGCCGATAGTACCGTTCCTGATTATTTTTCCATTGGCTATAGCGTTTTTAATGTTCGTGGTACGCGCTGAGAAGGTTCGTTCATTTATCGCTTATGCGGGGGCGGTTTTGATAATGGTAGGCGTCGGGATTCTGACATATGTCTGGATTGACGGCGGTTGCGAAACGATCAAATTGTATGTAGATACCGAGGTTGCTGATTATACCATCTTAGGCGGCGAAATAATATTGATGTTCGTCGTTACTTTTTTGAGTTTCAAGTACAAAAAGTACTGGGTATCTCTATTGTCGATAATTCCTACGGGCGGAATGATATGGCTCGAGTTTTTCGGACCGCAGACCGCGCGTATTTCTCATATCTATATTGATCATTTGTCTATTCTGATGTGTATAATTGTCGGTGTAATAGGTGGATTGATAGTAATCTATGCTACCGGCTATATGCACGGATATCATGCCCATCACAAGGAGGTACAGGACAGACGGCATTACTTTTTCATGCTGTTGTTTTTATTCCTTTCCGCGATGTTCGGATTTGTTCTTTCCGAGAGTCTGCTTTGGATTGACTTTTTCTGGGAACTGACAAGTGTTTGTTCGTTCCTTCTCATCGGATATACCCGCGAGAAGGAGGCTGTTCAGAATTCATTCCGTGCCTTGTGGATGAACCTGCTGGGCGGTTGCGCACTCGCTGTCGGAATAATCTATTTTGCTGTTGATATTCATACCGTGTCACTTCACGATTTAGTATATGTTTCCAGGGTTATAGGCAGCCCGGCGGCAATGATCGCAGTTGCCCTCGTAGCGTTTGCGGCACTGACCAAAGCGGCTCAGCTACCCTTCTCGACATGGCTGATAGGTGCGATGGTTGCTCCTACGCCTTCCTCCGCGCTGTTGCACAGTGCCACGATGGTAAAGGCTGGAATCTATATACTGTTGCGATTGTCCCCGGCAATGTCGGGAACCATGACCGGAATGATGATTTCTCTGATAGGCGGTTTCACGTTCCTTGCGACTTCGATTATGGCGATAGCCCAGAGCGACGGGAAAAAGATACTTGCTTTTTCAACAATATCGAATCTCGGACTGATGGTTGCCTGCGCGGGTGTGGGCACACCGGAGACCATGTGGGCAGGAGTCTTTCTTATGATATTCCATGCGATATCAAAATCGCTTCTGTTTCAGGATGTCGGTGCGACTGAGAATTCACTTCACTCGCGTGATGTGGAGGATATGCACGGATTGTTGTATATCATGCCGAAACTGGCTGCGTTTATGTTCATAGGAATAGCGGGAATGTTTTTGGCGCCGTTCGGTATGCTTATTTCCAAATGGTCTGCGCTGCGGGCGTCGGTAGATGAGCGAAATGTTATTCTCGTGCTTTTTATTGTATTCGGTTCGGCAACTACATCTCTGTATTGGACAAAATGGATGGGCAAACTTGTCAGCCACACTCACCTTACCGAGGAAAAGATCAAGGATGTAACCAGGCCGACAGAGATGATTTCCCTGTCTATTCACGCTGTATTGATGATACTGCTGTGTATGCTGTTCCCGTTGTTGTCAACGGTATATGTTAATCCGCTCGTCAGCGAGACGTTCGGAGCGTCAATGAACGTTCTGCCTGTGGACATTCTCATTGTTTTGGCAATAATCATTTTGCTGGTATTTGCAGTTCCGGTACTGGCGTATATATACAGCCGGAAGATTGCATTCAACCGTAAAGATTCCTATATGAACGGTGTAAATTACGGCGATAACAGATCGTTCGTGGATTCGTTCGGTGACAGAAAAACACTTTGGCTTTCCAACCACTATTATAAGGACATGGTCGGGAAAAGAAAGCTCATGAAGCCGGCGCAAATTTTTACTATGGCTGTTCTCATTGTAATGATGGCTATTATTATCGGTGGAAATATTGGAATACACTGAAATATCAGAAAGGTCAGGGTATCAGTGATATGAATTTAAATATGACAAAAGTAATCCTGATGATAGGGTACGTCCTGCTGGCGCCCTTTATCGGAGGCTTTTTAGAGGGAGTTGACCGCAAACTCAGCGCGCGGATGCAGAGACGTGTCGGACCGCCTCTGTTTCAGCCTTTTTATGATGTAATTAAATTGTTTTCAAAACAGGTTATTATAGTCAGCCGGTCGCAGATGTTTTTTCTGTTGTCATATTTTGTTCTGATAGTTGTGACCGGAGTGATGTTTTTCGCGGGAACGGACATCCTTATGTGCTTTTTCGTAATGAGCACAGGGGCGACTTTTCTGTATTTCGCGGCTATGGTTACATCTACACCGTATTCGACGATGGGCGGTAACCGTGAACTGATCCAGATGCTCGCGTATGAGCCCGCAGTTTTGTTGTCCTGCGTAGGATTTTATCTTGCGGAGGGAACGTTCAATGTCGGCGAGATTGCCGAATCCAAATGGAGTGATATCGTATTCCTGCCGGGATTTTTCATAGCGTTTGTTTTTATACTGACAATTAAGATGAGAAAATCCCCGTTTGATCTGTCAACCTCGCATCATATGCATCAGGAGCTGGTTAAGGGATTGACAACCGAGATGGGTGCCAGAAACCTGGCGATTTTCCAGGTGACTGAGTGGTATGAGAATGTATTTTTGATGGGCGTCGTGGGATTATATATCGTTAATTCCACTTGGTGGAGTATACTGATCGCGGTAGCGGTTGTATTAGTTGTTTATTTCATAGAAATTTTGATTGATAATACATCTGCGCGTGTGAAATGGAATACGATGATCAAATTGTCGTGGGGTGTTACGGCACTGTCCGCAGGTGTAAACCTTATTATTCTGATGATCATGAAATAAATCAAATCATATATGATTATTCCGACGTGATGTATGTATGATTACAGATTCAAAAAGCGCCGGAACGGAGGAAAAAAATGGCTAATATTAAACGTTCTCCATGGCTTCTTCATTATGACGGATCCAGTTGTAACGGATGCGATATTGAGGTTTTGGCTTCATTGACGCCGGTATATGATGCCGAGCGTTTCGGAGTCATGAATACCGGCGATCCGATGCAGGCTGATATCCTGCTGATAACGGGCGGGATAAACGAACAGAATCGTCCTGTTGTTGAGCAGCTCTATGAACAGATGCCGCGTCCCAAGGTAGTTGTAGCGGTAGGGGTATGCGCCTGCACAGGCGGTGTGTTTAAGGATTGCTACAACATTCTCGGAGGCGCGGATACGGTTATTCCCGTAGATATATATGTGCCAGGTTGCGCAGCGAGACCGCAGGCGATCATTGATGGCATTGTTCAGGCGGTCGAACTTTTTCAAAAGAGACTGGATGAGCATAAATACAATAAAAAGCATGGCATACGGGTACATGAGAGCGAGGTGAAGGTCGATGGCTAAAGTGATTCATCCTGAGGAAAAATTGGAAACCATAGAGGTCGGAGATCTGTTACCGCGCGTGATGCGTATGAAAAAGGAGGGCATGCGCCTGTCCCAGGCATGCGCTGCGTTTATCGATGAAAAATTCGAACTGAGTTATTCATTTGCCGACGATGTTACATACCAGTATACTACACTGCGTCTTGTGATCGAGCCGGATACAGAGGTTCCGAGTATCACGGATATTGTTCCGCCGGCGGTGTTCTATGAAAATGAGATGAAGGAATTGTTTGGAGTGAAGATCCGGATGATCAGTGTGGATTATCAAGACAAACTCTATCGAATTAAGGAAAAACAGCCCTTCGGGCCGGATGCGGAAGGAGGCAGGACCAATGGCTAAAAAGAGCGTGATCCCCTACGGACCGCAGCATCCGGTGCTCCCGGAACCGATCCATCTTGATCTCGTGGTTGAGGATGAGAAGATCGTGGAGGCAATTCCCTCAATAGGTTTCATTCATCGCGGACTGGAGAGTCTGGTTGACAGGAGAGATTTTAACCAGCTGCCGTATGTGGCCGAGAGAACCTGCGGAATTTGCAGTTTTCAGCACGGCATGGGATACTGTGAAGCAGTTGAGCATATTTTTGATATTGAAATACCCGACAGGGCAAAATACTTAAGGACAATCTGGGCGGAATTAGGGCGTATGCATTCGCATCTTCTCTGGCTCGGATTACTGGCAGATGGTTTCGGATTTGAAAATCTGTTCTATCAGGCATGGCGTGTTCGTGAAAAAGTATTGGATCTGCAGGAGATGACCAGCGGCGCGAGACTGATATTCTCTGTTAACTGCATCGGCGGTGTGATCAAGGACATCACTGTAGAGCAGTTCCATATCATACTTTCAACCCTTGATGAGGTTGAGCAGGAACTGCAGGAATTAAGCAAAACGTTTTTGGAGGATTACAGTGTTCAGTCCAGGTTAGTCGGAGTCGGCGTTTTGACCAAGGAGCAGGCGCATGATCTCGGCTGCTGCGGACCGTTTGGGCGTGCGAGCGGTATATATACCGATATGAGAACTCTGGGATACGCTGCGTATCCGTATATAGATTTTGAGCCGGTAGTCAGTCATGAGGGTGATTGCTATGCTCGTTGCAAATGTCGTATTTTGGAGATATTCCAGTCGATAGACATTCTGCGTCAGGCAATCTCAAAAATACCGAATGAGAATGTTTTGGCGACACCGGTTAAGGGTAATCCGGATGGTGAATATTTCATGCGCGTGGAACAGCCTCGCGGGGAGGCGGTTTACTATGTGAAGGCAAACGGAAAGCCGTTTGTAGAGAGAATGAGAATACGCACCCCAACCTTTGCGAATCTGCCGGGGTTGTGTGAGATGCTGAAAAACACCGAGCTTGCTGATGTCGGGTTGCTGATACTGACAATCGATCCGTGCATCAGCTGTACCGAAAGATGATTGTTTTGAAAAAGTGTTTATAGACCATGATGGCTTATATTCCGTTATCAGGAGGAAATAATGGGTGTATTAAAACTGGCGCCGGATGCGCTGAAAAACCTTTTCAGAAAACCGGTAACTACATCTTATCCGGCTGTTCCGTTTGAATATCCGGAGAGGAGCCGCGGACATATAGAGATTACGATAGACGAATGTATCGGCTGCGGAATGTGCGTGCGGTGCTGCCCTTGTAATACACTGACAGTTGATAAGATTGCGGGGACATGGTCCATAGATCGTTTTGACTGTATTGCCTGCGGATATTGTGTGGAAAAATGCCCGAAAAAGTGTCTGCATATGATTAAGGGATATCAGGAGCCCGGTCCTGAGAAAACACGTGTCACATATACCAAGTCACCGGAGGTTTTGGAGGCGGAGGCGAAAAAGCGTGAGGAGCTGGCAGCGAAGGCTGCTGCCGCAAAAGCCGCTGCAGAAGCAAAAAAAGCAACAGAGCAGAAAGCTTTGGATAGTTCTGCGGAAAATGTGACAGATGCGTAATTTGGAAATAACCGTTATTGGTTTGGTGCAGGGAGTCGGATTTCGTCCTTTCGTCGCGGAGGCGGCGCGGGAGTTATCTGTTTCCGGCACGGTTTGGAACGCCGGCGGAGTCGTAAAGATTCGCGCGGCGTCATGTGATGATGAGGCGTTGGAACAGTTGCTCCGGCGCCTTTCGTCTTGTTCTCTGCCGGGTGCGCGCGTGGACGAGATCCTAGTGGAGGACAATCTTAGCACGAGCGCTGATTGGAGTTGGCTTCCTGTTCGCACACGAGAAAAAACGCCTCGTGTGGCTCTCATGAAGGCAACTCCAGCCGCTCGTGCGGGAACATTGGCACAGACAGTCTCCCACCAGGATCTCGGTCGGACGCAGCAGGAAAGCTTTATTATTATAGAGAGCGAACCAAGGGAGGATGAGGTCAGGTTTCTGCCGGCGGATATAGCGACGTGTGAGCAGTGCGAAAGGGAGCTGTTGGAGCCGGGCAACAGGAGATACCGGTATCCGTTCATCAGCTGTGTTTCGTGCGGACCGAGATTCACGGTCATGAGAGAGGTACCCTATGATCGCGAGCGGACCTCAATGAAAAAGTTTCCCATGTGTACGGAGTGTGGAAATGAATATGTTCGTGAAGGGGATATCAGGCGCCATGCTCAGACGATAGCATGTGCTGAGTGTGGACCGAAGGTCAGGTTGTATGAAGCGAGGAGTGGATGCCCGAAACTTGACAATGGTGACACAAACGGAGACGGAATTAATTCTGATAGCGTGAGGGGTGCAGTCGGTCGCGATGGGATTGGCAGCCTTCTTGCAGACGAAGCGGTTTTTGCGGCGATCAGGCTGATCAAATCAGGGTGTATAGTTGCGGTTAAGGATATTGGCGGGTATCATTTTTGTTTTGATCCGGATAACGAGCAGGCTGCTGTCAGGCTGAGAAGATTCAAGAACAGGGAGAGAAAACCATTTGCGGTTATGTTTCCCGATATCCGGAGTGTCAGGAAATACTGCCGTGTTTCCGATGCTGAGGAGAAATTGTTACTGTCGCCGGCAAGACCGATTGTATTAGCGGATAAAAAGAAAGGTATGGACTTTGCGCCTTCTGTTTGCGGAAATTCACGGCAAATCGGCGCGATGCTGCCATGTAATCCTATTCAGATATTGCTCACGAGAGAATGTGGACCGTTAGTGATGACGAGCGGGAACAGAGGCGGGGAACCTATTATAACAGATGATGAAACCATGTTGGGATTTTTGGGAACATCATTGCAAAAAACTGAAACAGGGCAACTTTTTGAAGATGATTCTGTTTCAATGGGATTATGCGTGCCTGATGCAGTTTTAACTCATGACAGAGAAATACTAAACGGGTTGGATGACTCAATATTTCAGGTGACAGAGGTTTGCGGACAAAATTATATCCAGGTGCTCAGGCGCGCGCGCGGAATTGTTCCGGAGCCCGTTGGGCTGCCGATAGAATTTGATAAGGATGTTTTTGCAGCAGGCGGTGATCTGAAGGCGGTGTTCGCGCTCGGCAGGAAAAATTATGCATATCTTTCAGGCCATTTCGGGGATGCGGAGGACTCACGTGCTTTTTATGCAAGGGGAAAAGGTATAGAGAGCATGGAGAGACTGCTCGGCATAAAACCTGATATATATATTTGTGATAAGCATCCCGGATACCATACGGCTTCTCTTCCGGATCCGGTCAGAGTCCAGCATCATTATGCGCATATTTTGTCTGTAGCGGCTGAACACGGATTGACAGGAAGGTTTTTAGGTGTGGCCTTTGACGGGACCGGTTATGGAGATGACGGTACAATATGGGGGAGTGAATTCCTGTTATGTACGGATGACGGTTATAAAAGGGTCGGCCATTTTTCAGCAATATCTATGACAGGGGGAGACGGATCGGCGCGCGACGCGAGATTATCACTGTATGCATATCTGTACGCAGCGGAATGCAGAGGGCTGCTGAATTCGGCGGAAATCGATTGCTTTTTCAAACACCGGGAAAATATAAGTCATATGGATAAAACCAGTGACATAAATCTCCCAACATATGACGTGGTATCTGAAGGCTGTGACAGGAATGAATACCAGACAGTGGCGTCTGCAATCAGATCGGGGATCAACACGGTTGTTTCATCGTCAATGGGGCGGCTTTTTGATGCCGTTTGCGCGCTGCTTGGAATATGCTATACCAACACATATGAGGGTGAATGCGCTTGCATGCTCCAGGCGGCGGCAGAGGAGTGGCTGGAGGCACATAATGGATCCGTGAATAATACATCGGAATTTAATGATGACTTTACTCCCGGGGAGGTTATGACATATATGCCTGAAATGTGGTTCCCGGTTAAGCCCGGGTATGAAATAGACAGTGTTTTTTATTTTGCCCAGATGGTCAGGCATTTTAATTACGGAGAGGATATAGGCAAACTGAGTCTCGATTTTCATGCTTCGGTAGCTGATGCGACAACTGAGTTGTGTGCACAGATTGCCTGTACACAGGTTGCGCTGTCCGGTGGAACCATGTGCAACAGGCTGCTTTTGAAAAGACTGATGATGTCTCTGAAAAAGAGAGGAATGACTGTATATATAAATGAGAAAGTGCCACCTGGGGATGGTGGGATTTCATTAGGCCAATTGATGTTTTCCGGTATAAATGATATGGAACAGCTGAAATCAAAGATTTGAAATATAATCAGTTTTTTAGTCATAATGCAAGTTATCTCTTGCGAAAAACGTTGGTATATGCTAAAATGAAAATAGCGTGTTTATATGTTTGAGTCGGAAATGTTTCCGGTTATTGAGGGGGATAATTCATTTGGAATCAGTAACAAAAAGAAAAACGAGTATAACGGGGCGAATCCTGTTTATCGCCATACTTTTTCTGTCTGCAGTGGTCATAGTGCAGGCTGTCATATCAACATCCAATTCACGTAATGCTATCATTTCACTGATGCAAACGCGTATGCTTAATGTAGTCCAAAGCGCAGCGGCTCAGATTAACGGTGATGATTTTGATGCGTTAGATGGCAATATTACAGATGCGTCAAAACCTGAATTCAGGAGAATCGTTGATGTTCTTGACATATACGAGAAAAATGTAACTTTGGATTATATCTACGGTGTCAAGGCTCTCAGGGGCGGTTACGGTGTTGTCGTAGAGGATGATTTAGAGGGCGAGGACGAATTTGGTGAACCGATTTATGAAAGTCCTGCATTGCAGGCTGCCATGAATGGAACATCGGGAGTTGATGATAAACCGGATGAGGATCGTTGGGGACGTGTTTATACTGCTTTTGCCCCTGTTTATAATTCGCAGCACAAGGTCTCAGGTCTGATTGCCGTAGATTTTAATGCGGACAGTTATGACTCCATGAGTACCAGTCAGACTATCCTGATTGTTCTGGTTTGCGTGGTTGCATTAGCAGGAAGTCTGATGACTGTATTGTTGATGACGGGAAGCGCGCGCAGGATTGTCAGACAGAGACAGATAGAAAGTGAGAATCTTCGAGAGATAAAGCATGCTGTGGACAGCGCAAATGAAGCAAAAAGCCATTTCCTTGACCATGTTTCCCAGGAGACGCGTGTACCGATACATGCAATTTTGGATAAAAACAACAGGATTCTGAATTCAACGCATGTGGATCGAACGATAGTATGCGCGAACGGAATACAGAAGTCGGCAGAGCAGTTGATGACAATGGTAAACAACGTTTTAGAGTATTCCGCGATTGAGGCTGACAGGATAGTTTACGAGAAAAAGGAGTACGATATTGTTTCGGTTATTTATGATATTGTAAACACAATCAGACCGCGATTGGATGAGAAGGATCTCGGATTCTATGTAAATGTTGATGATACGTTGCCGCGTCATCTTTTCGGTGATTATGCGCATATCAGTCAATGTATTGTGAATTTATTGGTTAATGCGGTGGAATACACATCCGAAGGTGAGGTAACCCTGTCGGTATTTTTAGTTAAACAGGAACAGTCACACGTGTTTATCCGGTTTAGTGTGGAGGACACAGGAGTGGGAATTTCCGATGAGGATAAGGAGAGATTGTTTGAGCCGTTTGAACGAGTGGAGTCAAATGATGGTGATTTCAAGGGAAAACAGGGGACAGGTTTGGGGCTGGCTGTAGTCCAAAGCCTGCTGAAGCATATGGGAAGTTCACTCGATGTTGAGAGTCTGGTGGGCGCCGGCTCGATTTTCTCCTTTACGATTGAACAGAGGGTTCGAAAGGATGAAAAGGTCGGCAATATCGATGATGAGATTTTAAAAATCAGTGAAGCCGGAGGAGAGGGAGCATAATGAAAAAAATATTCAAAATGACGACCGGCAAACTGATAGCGGTTGTAGTTATATACCTTGTACTGACTTTGGTGCTGACATTCTTTTTCTGGCAGAGATCCAGAGAACTGACGGATGACCAGTTGGCAAGTGAAATAATTGATGTAGGCAGGTGCGCAGCTGATTCTATCGACGGCGATTTGCTGGCGACAATCGATTCTGATGATAAAACTACACAGGCATATCAGACCATATATAATGAACTGTCTGTTTTTCTGGATAACACCACCGCAAAGTATATCTATGCAATGGGTATCGGGAGTGGTAATCATTTTTATTTTCTTATTGATACGGATCCGAACGACCCGGGTGCTTACGGAGAAAAAATCGAATGCACAGCAGCTATGGCGGAGGCAGCAAAGGGTATTCCGAGTGTTGATGAAGAGCCATACGAGGACAGGTGGGGAATATTCTATTCGTCGTACTGTCCGGTTTACGACTCATCAGGAGCAATGGCGGGGCTTGTTGGAGTTGATTTTCCCGCGGACTGGTATGAGTCGGAGATAACACAACAGTCAAACAGGGTTCTGCTGATATGCGGTGCTGTGATTCTGATCAGTGTTTTGATAATAGTGCTGATTTTGTGGCATGCGCGCAGGGAAGCAAAAAGCCGTCTGATAGAGCGTGACGAACTGCAGGTGGCCAAGGCTGACGCAATGGCGGCAAATCATGCGAAAAACAGATTTTTGGCTAATATGTCCAAGGAGATTCGAACCCCGATTGAGACAATTCTGAACATGGATGAAATGATACTGCGTGAGTCAGTTGAATCCGATGTCAGGGATTATGCCATGGATATCCGGCATTCCGGTAATGAGCTTCTCGCTCTAATGGAGGAGGTTTTGGATGTATCACAGATTGAATCGGATGAGACCGAGCTTCATCCGATTCGTTATAATCCTGTGCTTCTCATATCAGATCTGACTGACATGGTGCAGACACGAATCCATGAAAAAGATATCAAAGTATTTTCCGAAATAGATGACAAGCTGCCGAGCATACTTCTGGGGGATTCCGCCAGGATTCGTCAGTGTTTGACCGGTCTCGCCGTAAACTCCGTCAAGTTTACCGAACACGGTGAGATTCATCTGACAGTAGAGAGGGTGCGTATCAGGGAAAACTCGGTATGGCTGAAATTCAGCGTCAGGGATACCGGAGGAGGCATTTCCGGCGAAGAAATAACAAGGATCCATGAGGCACTGGAGAATATAGAAAAGGTCCGTTACACCATGGAGGGCGGAACGGCTATGAGCCTGAGTATTGTTAACCGTGTTTTGAAACTCATGGGCAGTAAACTGGAATTGGAGAGTGAGATCGGAAAAGGGTCAACCTTTTTCTTCGTACTTAGACAGAAGGTTGTTGATGAGAGGCCGATCGGAGAATATGAAAAGGCTCGTGAGGTCATGTCTGTCGAGGAGGAGATTGAGGAATACAAGCCTTACACCGCTCCTGATTGCAGGATACTGCTTGTCGATGATGCCAAAATGAACCTTAAACTCGTACAGATTCTCCTCAGAGATACGCAGATTACGGTCGATACTACAGACAGCGGTGGGATGGCTCTGGAAATGATGGCTCAGACGGAGTATGACGCGTTGATTTTCGATCATATGATGCCTGAGATAGATGGTGTGGAATTGTTACGATTGGTAAGGGAGAATCGTGAAAACGCTAACTGCAGCAAGCCATGTATCGTGCTGACCGGAAATACGATAGAGGGAGCCAGAGAACACTATCTGAAGGTCGGATTTGACGCTTATCTCGGCAAGCCTGTCCAAAAGGATCTGTTAGAGGGGATACTGTACAGATACCTGCCGGCTGACAAGATACATGTCAATGAGTTTATGACACGATAGGTATTATTCAGGATAATTATTATTCAGATATAAAGACGGAGATTTGATCATGTGTGTTGCGCTTCCGGGAACGGTCATTGAGATCAGGGAGAAGACTGCGGTTGTAGATTTCAGCGGAAACAGGGTGGAGGCAAGAAGCGGTCTTGTTGACATCTCTGAGGGGGACAGAGTGCTGGTTCATGCAGGCTGTATACTGCAAAAAGTCACGCAGGATGAGGCTGAGGAAATGGAGGCTTTGTTTCGTGAACTTGAATACTGAAAAAATTGCCATGATTCATGGCAGCGGCGGCGCGGCTACCGGAGAATTGATCCGGGAGGTTTTTGCCGCTGCTTTTCATAATGAGATACTTGATGCTATGGAGGATGCGGCTTTGTTGCCGGACGGATTATTCGCAGAAGTCGGCGGAACAGGGCGGATTACGGTTACGACTGACAGCTTAGTAGTTGATCCGATAGAGTTTCACGGAGGCGATATAGGACGTCTCGCGGTATGCGGCACGGTAAACGATCTGCTGATGCGCGGGAGCATTCCGAAATATCTGACGTCCGCGTGGGTTCTGGAAACCGGAGCGCGAATTGAGGATTTGAGACGTGTGGTGGTTTCGTTTGCCGAAGCTGCGGCGGAGGCAGGAGTGCAGGTTGTCGCGGGTGATACAAAGGTAGTAGAAGGAACCGGCGGAATACTTGTGAATACAACAGGAATCGGAGTGGTCCCTGCCGGAGTTACCATCTCCTCGAGCGGAGCAAGGCCCGGAGATCGGATCATAGTATCCGGAACGTTGGGTGATCATCATGCCGCGATTCTGAGTGCCCGCATGTCGATAGACAACGATATCAGGAGCGATGTTGCTCCGTTAACCGAAATGTGCAGAAGAATAAGTTCTTATCCGATTCATTCAATGCGTGATGTGACGCGTGGCGGATTGGGGACTGTTTTGAAGGAATTGTCGGCAGCATCAGGAAATGTGTTTAGGATTTATGAAAAAGCAATTCCTGTACGGGAATCGGTTCGCAGGTTTTGCGGACTGTTAGGACTCGATCCGGTTTATATGGGAAATGAGGGAAAAGCAGTTGCTATAGTTCCGCCGTCATGTGCTGATGAAGTGTTGGAGATTGTGAGGAACTGCCCATACGGTGAGGATGCAGCAATAATCGGAGAGGTTATGGAACCTACGGATGATCGCCAGGTTGCAGGAGGGCTGTATCTGGAAACCGAGATCGGAGGAATCAGGGAATTAGATGTGATGCAGGGTGAGGGATTACCACGCATATGTTAATGTTCGAACATTCAGAGTTCATGAGAGTGATGTACATAAACAGTAACAGTACGTAAAAAACTCCCACCGAAAATACCGGTGGGAGTTTTACTGTATCCGCTCTTAATTAAAGATCGATAACTGCGTTGTCATCAGCCTTGTCATTGATAACATAGTAAGCCTTGCGGTCATTAACATTGATGTAAATGCGAAGAGACTTGATGTTTCCGACACGATGTCCGGAGTTCTTGTAAGCCTCCTTAACACGCTCTACCAATGTCTCAGCTACAGCGATATCTACGCCGTCAACCTGTACGATTGTCTCCTGAACGCTCTCAACAACCTTGTTCTTGGAACCGGGCTTGCGACCTCTCTTAGGTGCAGCTTTCTTAGCCGGTGCCTTCTTAGCTGTTGCAGCAGGCTTCTTGTCAGCTGATGCAGACTTAGCAGCCGGTTTTGCAGCAGGCTTTTTAGCAGCCGGTTTTTTAGCAGCAGGCTTTTTAGCAGCGGGCTTTTTAGCTGCAGGCTTCTTAGCAGCAGGTGCAGCCGGCTTAGCTGCGGTTGTTGCAGAAGCAGTTGTGGCAGTTGCTGTGGTTACAGCAGCCTTTGTTTCGGTTTTTGCGGTTTCCGCTGCTTTGGAAACAGTTGTTTTGGTATCCATTTTTCTCTCCTTTGTTATAGAAAATGTGAATCAAATACATGTTACGATAACTAATATATACCTTTTTGATGATAAATGCAACCCTTTTTTTGAAAAAAAGTTAAAATTTTCTTATTTTTTTCAAATATGAGGTCCTTTTTATGCTAAAAATAATGTGATAGAAACATCAATAAAGCCCGAAAATACGAAGGTTTTCCTCAAAAATAGTGTAATATCAGTGAAGTGTGAAACTTTTGGAAGAGTTTTTTTCAAAACATGTACAAAAACACAAAAATGGGCTCAAAAATGCCGATTTGTAACAAAATAGTAGTTATTAAATCATTTTTTTGAAACCGTGGTGGTGAGTTTTCCTGTTGAGTCTTTTAATGTGGTTCCCAAAGCTTCACACATGTTGTTTATTTTTCCGAGCAATCTTGTCCTTTCACTTCCTTTTTTTGGGGTAGGCTGATAATTGTTGTAACTCATGGTTGATGACAGGCAACAGGGGATGAGTTTGAGAACGGTCTTCTTTTTTTGAAGTTTTCCATCCTTAAATGTGAATACCGGTCGAGCGATCATTGTGTCTTTGTCGGAAGGATTGGAGTTTCCTCCGAAGCAGAAATTTCCGAGGCTGTAAACGATGAATACTCCCTTGTATTTTTCAACACCGTGGAGTACATGCGGATGATGACCGAGGACGAGATCACAGCCGGCGTCAATTGCGTAGTGCGCGAGAGAACGCTGGGTTCCGTCAGGTGAATACTGTCGTTCGATTCCTGCGTGCATGCTCATGATTATGAGATTACATTTTTTCTTTTTCAGTTTTTCCACACCGCTTTTTATCAGAGACGCTGAGTAGTCGTAGCCCTCGAGCCCGTTTACGGAGATCATGCCGATTTTGATTTTGGTTCCGGTGTCCTCTTTTTTTATCTTGTAGATCCCGACCTTGGAGTATGAGGAATATTTGACTCCTGCTGCTTTGAATGTATCGATTGTGTCGTAGTAGCTTCCCTCAAGAAAATCCCTGCAGTGATTGTTTGCAAATGCAACGGACTCAATATTCCCCTTGGTGATTATGTCAATGAAGGACGGAGGTCCTTTGAATGTGAATGTTTTTATTGCGGGCGTTGTTCGTTCAGTCAGCGTTCCTTCGAAATTGACGATCGTCATGTCATCGTTCGCAAAATATTTTTGGACATTTTTGAAAAAGTATGCCTTGTCACCGACACGTTCTGCCATGGCATTCAGACTGGTTGAGTAGTTAAATTTCGGATCTGTACCGATCGTACAGTCGCCCGCGCAACTGAGTTTGATTGTGTCGATTTTCGGAGTAGGTTTCGGGGTGGCGACCGGTTCAATATCGGTGCCACTGCCGGTTGCCGCTGTACTTTCGGACAAGGCAGTATCCGTGCCGTCGTTTACTGCATCCTGTGAGACCGTCTCATTTGAACCACAGGCAGTCAGTCCGAGTACCAGTGAGAGAATGAGCAGTACGCTTATTTTTTTGAAACTGTTTTGTGTTGACTTTTTCAATGTAAAATCACCTCCACAGCGATTGTAGCATAAATCATTTAATAATTCAATTGTTTCTTGCGATATTATTGTTGTTGTGATAGTATGTTACCATAGTTTCGGTTGCTTTCGGTTTATCTGCCCCAAATGGCATTGATGTATGGTTTAGTATATGGAGGTCGCAATGGATTTTGAAACGATACGTGAGGCGCTGGCTTCGGATAATGGTCCGCATATGAGAATAATGGAAATATGCGGCAGCCACACTGATGCCATAGCTAAAAACGGGATACCGTCAATACTGAATGAGAGGATTACTTTGCTGACAGGTCCGGGGTGTCCGGTTTGCGTGGCGACCTCTTCATATATAGACAGGCTGGTGGAAATTGCATCGGAGGGAACAACAGTTGTGACATTCGGTGATCTGATCCGCGTTCCCGGTTCGCAAAAATCATTGGAGGAGGCACGCGGAACAGGGGCACAGGTGGAGATGGTGTATTCTCCGATGGACATTCTGTCTATGGCGGTGGCGGAGCCTGAGAGGGAGTTTGTTTTTGCGGCGGTGGGGTTTGAAACGACAGCTCCCGTTTATTCATTGTTAATTGAAGAGATGATATCTCAGGGAATAAAAAACATCAAATTGCTGACAGCGATGAAAACAATGCCGGCGGCTGTTGAGTATATGATGTCAGGAGGTTCTCCGGTTGATGGTTTTCTGGCTCCCGGTCATGTGTGCGTAGTGACCGGGGCAGATGTGTTTGCACCGATCGCTGAGAAATACGGTATTCCCTTTGCCGTATCCGGATTTCATGGCAGGGAACTCATGGCTGCTCTGTATTCATTGCAGGAGAATGCAGGGAGGGGTGTTGTCAAAAACTGTTATCCGGCAGTTGTTTCCGGTGAAGGAAACGTAAAAGCGTGGAATAGCGTCATGAAATACTTTGAACACGGAGACGCTGCATGGCGCGGGTTGGGCGTCATACCGGAGTCCGGCCTGTATCTGCGGGAGGAATACAGGAAGTACGACGCAGGAAGTTTTCATCTTGATTCTGATACCAAGAAAAACAAGGCATGCCATTGTGATAAGATTCTTACCGGACGTGAGAAACCGGCTGACTGCCCGCTGTTTGCAAAGACATGCCATCCGGGAAATCCTCAGGGGGCATGTATGGTTTCCACTGAAGGGAGTTGTTATTCCGCATTTGTTCACAAAAAGTTCACAAAAAATTGTTAGCACTCGACTTGACAGAGTGCTAACAATGTGCTATACTGTGTTCGTAATCGAGAAAGAGGTACGGAAAAGGCGGTTGCAGGTTGATGAGCCGATCCCGTACCGGTACCACGGACACAGGTCGTGCCCGCGAGTAGAGAGAAAGAAGGATGACTTATGTTTATGCCAAGTGTATTCGGAACAAATTTTGTGGATGATGTGTTTGATGATTTCTTCGGCTCATCATTCGTGCCGGCTCCACATGTGACCTCGCCTGCAGGTGCGTCCATGAAGGCGGATATCACCGAAACAGACAAAGGTTACATGATTGAGATGGATCTGCCGGGATATTCGAAAAAGGATGTTCAGGCTGAACTGAAGGATGGCTATATGACCATTACCGCTGAGAAAAACAGTCAGAATGAAGAGAAGAACACTGAGGGCAAAGTAATCCGCCGCGAGCGTTATCAGGGAGTCTGCCGCAGGAGTTTCTATGTCGGAGACGCTGTGACTGAAAAGGACATCAAAGCAAAATTCAAGGACGGGGTTCTCACACTCGAGGTTCCGAAAAAAGAAAAACAGCCCGAGGTGGAGACGAAGAAGTTTATTGCTATCGAGGGATGATTGATGATCTGGTACTAATGTCCATGAAGAAGGAAACAAAGCACAGATATGAGCCTGCCGGAAACGGCGGGCTCATTGTTTTCATCACAGGGGCTGCGTATGGATTTTATTAAAAACACTTGACAATCATAAAATATATGCTATACTATCATGCGGTCGTACGACAAATGTAGAAAAGCATGAACAAGTGCTCAAGCAAGGAATTGTTCATTCGTTCCTGTGAGCGGATGATCATGTTTGAATGAAAAAACCTGCTGAAAAAAAGAGGAGGATTTAAAAATGTGGGAAGCAATATGGGATGTAGTCCTTGATGCCGGAATTGACACGCTGAAACTGATACCGTACCTGTTTATTACTTATCTGGTAATGGAGTGGTTCGAGCACAGGATGGAACATAAGTCCCAGAATGTAGTGCAGAAAGCCGGCAGGCTGGGACCTCTGGTCGGAGGAGTGGTCGGAGTTGTGCCGCAGTGCGGGTTCTCCGCGGTGGCCTCCAGTTTGTTTGCGGGTGGCATGGTAACGGCGGGAACGATGATCGCGGTCTTTTTATCAAACTCTGACGAGATGCTGCCGATTCTGATCTCGGAGAAGGTTGACGTCGGAACAATGCTGAAGATCCTCGCCGTCAAGGCGGTCATCGGTATCCTGTTCGGTTTTTTGTTAGACTTTATCTACCATGGCATGTTGAAGAGACCGCAACGTTATAAAAACATCGAGAACCAGCATCCGGTTCATGATATTTGCGATGAAAAGCACTGCAAGCATGGTGATTCGATTTTTAAGGCAGCAATCATCCATACGCTTACGATTACTGTGTTCATATTCGTTTTCAGCCTGATCCTCGGCGGAATAATCGAGGCGATAGGAGAGGAGACCATAGCAAGCATGGTCTCAAGTATTCCTGTGGTTGGCGAGCTGATCGCCGGACTGATAGGTCTGATTCCGAACTGCGCGGCATCAGTGGTCATAACGGAATTGTATCTGGACGGAGTCATCGGAGCAGGACCTATGATGTCGGGACTGTTAGTAGGCGCAGGTGTCGGAATCCTCGTTCTGTGCAGACTGAATCGGGGGCATTTGAGACAGAGCATAATGCTGATCGCATATCTGTATTTTGTCGGCGTATTTGTCGGGTCTGTCATTGATGCACTTGGTATAGTTTTCTGATAATACAGCAGAGTAAATCCATTTGATAAATTGATAGTTTCTGAAATACGTGATAGTGTTTTGGCAGCATGCCGGCATGAGCCGGTGTGTTGCTTTTTTTTCTTGCAAAATCGGTGTCGGTATTGTATAATATGAAACGTGGTGGTTTGTTTGGATTAGGAGGGGTTCATGGATATAAAAGCCGTTAGTTCTGAGCTTGAAGAAAAAAAGTCAGAACAGAGTGTAATGTGGATGGGGCGAGAGGCGTTTGGAGACGTCTATCGCTACATGATCCGGTATATAGAGCGATATGATGTGTCCGCATATAAATTCCTGTTTTCGTTACAGTATAACGGGAATGAATCTGCGGATGAGCGTGTTGAAATGTCGGAATGCCTGCGGACTATGCTGCAGCGGTTATTGAGAAACAGTGACATCATGATGCAGACCGGTGACGGACAGTTTTTTCTTCTGCTGCCCGAAATAGACGAGTTCAACATCGATACAGTTATTAGTCGTGTAAACAATGCCTGGCAGGAAACAAAATACAGCGGCGTAATTGAAATATCCAGTGAGTATAAGAGAATCCAGACAAACGAGAAAAAGTACGAGAATGACAGAGCCGACTGGGTGGCTGTCGTAGATGATGATATGACGAACCTCCAAATCGCAGGACATACCCTGAGCGCGAATGGAATGCGCGTGTCTGCTTTGAAATCCGGTGAGTCACTATTGAACTTTTTATCGGACAATCATCCGGATCTGATACTGCTTGACGTGAGAATGCCGGGCATGGACGGCTTTGAGACAATGCAGAACATGAAAAAGGCAGGCGGAGAGATTTCACACATCCCGGTAATCTTTTTGACGGCGGACGATGATGAGGAGACTGAGAAGAAAGGCCTGACTCTCGGTGCGATGGATTTCATAAAAAAACCGATCATGCCTGAGGTGCTGTCACTGCGAGTGCAGCATACGATTGAACTGGTGCGGTTGCAGAATCATCTCGCTCAGGAGGTTGATAAAAAGACTGAGGAAAATGAGAAAATATTTATTCATGTGGTAAAGGCGCTCGCCGAGGCAATAGATGCCAAGGACACATATACAAACGGTCATTCATCCCGGGTTGCCGAGTATTCGAGAGCCATAGCCAAGAATGCAGGTTATTCGGACAGAGAGCAGAATGAGATATACATGATGGGACTGCTTCACGATGTGGGCAAGATAGGTGTACCTGATGAGGTCATAAATAAACCCGGTAAACTGTCTGATGATGAATTTGATCTGATCAAACAGCATCCCGTAACCGGAGGCAGAATATTGAAAAGCATCAGGGAACGGCCGAAACTCGCAACAGGCGCGAGGTGGCATCATGAACGTTTCGGCGGAGGCGGATATCCTGACGGCCTGATGGGTGAGGCTATACCTGAG
>JAGABX010000028.1 GCA_017614395.1 Eubacterium sp. | reverse complement strand
TTTTCATAAATTATGAGGTGTCTGAATATTTCTTGCTGCGAGTATTGCGCTGGACCATGCAAGATGCAGATTGTATCCGCCGCACATTCCGTCAATATCAGCCAATTCCCCCAAAACATACAACCCCGGGCATATCCGGCTCTGGAAGGTTTTAGGATCAATCTCGTTTACAGGTACTCCGCCGGCGCTGACCTGGGCTTTTTCAATATCATAGGTCTCAGTGATCGTGAATTCAAAATGCTTCAGCGTTTTGGCAAGTGTTACCGCGTTTTTCTGCCCACGCCCGAGAACAGGAAACCATTTTACGGGCACCAGTCCCTCTATTCCATTTAATTCTATCCAGCGAACGCATTCCTCACCGGTGAGCGATGGGACAAAATCAATCTCACCCCATACAGACTTGTCCTTCGCAATCGCCTCCGCCGCAACCCGGCACAACTGAAATACAGGAATTCCGCTGACTCCTGTTTTCGTGATCTGTATCTCTCCGGTCTCCGTTCCCTGTCGCATTCCATCAACAAAAAGCGTGAAACTGCCCTGCAAACGCGTTCCGGCAACCTCCTTCCAAAACCTTCCGGCCGCATTCATGCCTGTCAATCCTGGTAGTGCCGGATTTACAGTATGCCCTAGGGATTGTAACAGTGCATAACCGTCATCGCAGCCTCCCTGCTCTGCCCCCGCAGGCCCGCCGGTTGCAACTATCAGTTTATCACAGCCATAGGTTTTCTCATCGGTTTTTACCAGAAATCTTGTGGGAGCCCACAGAACATCACCTGTATCAGGATCAACTTCTATGGATTTGTATTCATCGTTGTGATTATCATCAGTATAAACATCTGCATTATCATATCCGGATATACATCTGTTTCCATATGTATCCTCGGAATAAACCTGTCTCACCCTGCTGGAGAGTTCCAACTGAATCCCCGGTCTCCTGATTCCGCGATAAAGTGCTCCGATCACGGTAGCAGCCTGATTACTGTGAGGATATACATAACCGTCCTTCTCACGAGTCAACACGCCTAAATCCGCAAATGTTCTGATCACAGTATCCGGTGAAACCTCATCCAAAACAGTCTTTATCCAATCCTTGTCACCGTAATAATGCTTCCAATCCATGATCATATTTGTCAGATTGCACCGACCGTTCCCTGTTGCAGACAATTTGCGTCCGACACGGTCTTCTTTTTCCAAAATCAGGATACGGGCGTTACCGGAATCGTTATTTTTCCCGGCAAAGGACGCCAAAAGGCAGGCGCTCATGAGTCCCGAAGCACCTGCCCCTATAATTATTATATCATATACGCTGTTCATCACGGACGTCCAATCTTCAGCGGATGCCTGTAATAAGCATTCGAAATCTTGATTCCGTCACGATGGTTGCTGGCATGGATAACCTGTCCGCCGCCGATGTACATTGCTACATGGCTGACTCCGCCACTGCCATAGAAGAACAGATCACCCGGACGCGGTGTGGAAACGCTGGTCGTACATCCTGCCTGTGCAGCGGAACTATGCGGCAGACCTTTACCAAAATGCGCCCATATCTGCATAACAAATCCTGAACAGTCGCAACCGTTTGTCAGACTTGTACCACCCCAAACGTAGGGATTTCCGAGGAACTGCATAGCATATGCCACGATGCCGTATGCCTCAGAGCTCTCACCCGTCTCCGGATCATACTTGAACCTCACGGCGCGTTTCAGTGAGAACTGCTCACGAACATAATCCTTGGATACAAATGCGTAGTCATCATCAACCATGATGCAGATAAACTCATTCATGTGCTCCAGCAGGTAGTCCATGCCCCCCGCGCGCTCAATGCTCTCCTCAGAAATATTCTCTTTTTCAATTATCTTCTCTAAAAACTCCCTGTCAACGCTCTCCTTTTTAATCTCAAACTCCTCGCCCGAATCACATACAGAATAGATCGGTGCAGTTACAGAAGGCAGTGCGCGTACATTGAGTGAATCCGTCATGATCTCAACGCAATCACGCCCAACCTCGGGCGCGATAGCCTCCGCCTCATCATCCATAGTCAGATACTCAGCCTTGACATACCCGTTAACCTTCCCTGAAACGATCTTGGCCCAGCCCTTCTCAACTTTATAAATATGGCAACCGGAGTTTTTTACCATCTTGCCGACAATCTGTCCGCTCTTTGATGGTTTCTTGCGAACATTGAGATAATTGCTTACCTTGTTTGCGATTCCGAGACGACTGTAATTCAAATTCAGGTTGATGTGCTCTCCGTCCTGAATAGCCGACTCTATCTCAGTAGCGGGACCAACCATATCCATCTCCGCCGGAACCATGCCTGACTCTGCATCCAAACCATCGGAATTATCAGTATCAGCGGACTCTTCAGCTCCCGAAACGGCATCAGCCTCAACACTGGCACGAGCCTCGTCGCCCTGTGCTAACAAAACAGGATCGGTTGCAAACAATTCTCCACTGGCAACCCTGTTGCAGTAATCATTAACCATAACTATTGCGCCGCTGATCTCCTCAGACGCAGCAAAGCCCTCAGCCGATGCTCTATCCTGCATGATTGCGAACAACACCGCCACTGAAAACACTCCTGAAATCGCTATTGCAGCAATTCTTTTGACATTAATCATACATAATCCCTTTCCATTTTGTTACAAAATTGTTACACTCTGTTACAAATTATAACAATATCTCTATTAGTTGTCAATGGTTTTTTTTAAAAAAAAGTTTACGTGCCCTAATTCAAAGGCACGTAAAACCGCACAATTCACAATATTTGGTATAAACGGACTACACAAGTCGTCAAAATATTACTATTTGAGAGTTTTTCAGTCTTTCTTCTCCTTGTCCTCCCTGGCAAGTAACTGTTCCAAATCAGCACGCGAATCCATGAACACCTTCACTAATTCAGGAGAAAATGATCCGCATTCGCCTGACGTTATCATATTATAAACTTCAAATCTGGAAATCGCTTTTTTATGAAGACGATCTCCCAAAGCATCCTCATATGCA
>JAGABX010000027.1 GCA_017614395.1 Eubacterium sp. | reverse complement strand
AGCCCCCTCCTAAGGGGCAGTTGTGGGTTCGATTCCCGCCGGGGGTATTCCGACGCGCAGAGTCATTTGGCTCTGACGCGTCAAATTTTATATAAAGAGGGATAAAACGATGAGATTAATAAAAAAACGAGCGAATACAGTTCCGGTCATCGACTACGACCCCGAGCACATGGAGGCCATACTCAAATGCAACACCTGCAACTCTGACCGGGTTGCAGGTTTTCGTGACTCAAGAACCGGCGAGTTTACCGAGGTAATGAACATCCGCTCTGACATGGATTTGGCCGATTTCAAGGCGGCATACGGCCTTGAATCCGTACGTGAGGTTTACGGCTGGTCTTGACAAATCATCCCAATATGTATAAAATAAGAAAAATACAGGAGGGGGATGTTATGGAATACTACGGAACGCTTGGAAAAGCATGTGATGATAAAAAGATACTGCGCGAAATGTTCGGATACGGGATGACGGGTGTCCGGCTGAATCTGGCGCATCAGAGCCTGAATGAGGCGTCTCTCGAGATTGGTCGTGTGTTCAAGGCGGCCGAGGATGAGGGGATCAAACCTGATCTGCTGATCGATCTGCAGGGACCGGAGCTGCGTGTCGGAGAGATCAAAAAATCCATGCAGCTCAGTGAGGGGAAAAAAGTTCATTTGGGATCCGGCAAAGGGGATATTCCCGTACCGCAAACAGTAATGGATCTGCTTTTTCCCGGTCGGGAAATATTGATAGATGACGGCCGGATCAAACTTCATACGGAAAAAGTTTCCGAAAAGGATTTGGATGACGGTCCGCATATAGTTAGCGCGGTATGTGAGGTTGTTCGCGGCGGAACTCTGGCGAGCAGGAAAAATATAATGATACCTGATCAGGATGCGAACATGCCGACGCTTACAAAACAGGACAAAAATCAGTTGCGTTTGGTTAAACAATACGGTGTGACCGGAGTCATGCAGTCGTTTGTCCGCGGTGCCGGAGATATACAGCTGCTGAAGGAGGAACTACATAAAAACGATGCTGATGATGTCCGGATATTTGCGAAGATCGAGAGCCGTTCAGGCTATGAGCATATTGGTGAGATAGCTGCCGGCTGTGATATGGTTGTGATTGCCCGCGGTGATTTGGGAAGTTCATTTCCGTTATGGGAACTGCCGCGCATACAGAAGGAAATAGCGCAGGTTTGCAACAATCTGGGCAAGCCTTTTATGGTGGTAACACAGTTGTTGCATTCCATGGAAAAACATGCGATACCTACGCGCGCGGAGGTTTCTGACATATACAATGCAGTGCTTGACGGAGCGTCGGCGCTGATGCTGACAGGCGAGACAGCTATCGGTCAGTACCCGGTTCGTTCGATGCGCTTTTTAACAAAAACCGCAAAAACAGCCTGCATGACAAATGATCCGCACATCAAGGAGTTGCTGGATTTGCCGTAATACAGTAAGAATATAAAAGATAAAAAAGAAAACTATGCTTTCACTGCAAACTATGATTTTTTACAGCATTATTATTCGAACAGTTTGAATTGATATGTGTAAACGAAAGGACTGATCACATGGAGAATAAAAAGACATATTACCTGACAACCGCGATTACTTATACCTCAGGCAAGCCGCATATCGGAAATACCTACGAGGTTGTTTTGGCAGACGCGATTGTTCGTTTTAAAAGATTCCAGGGCTATGATGTCCGTTTCCAGACCGGAACAGATGAGCATGGCCAGAAAATAGAGCTCAAGGCTCAGGAGGCAGGAATTACTCCCAAGGAATTCGTGGATAATGTAGCCGGAGAGATTAAACGGATATGGGATCTCATGAACACTTCCTATGACCGTTTTATTCGCACGACCGATCCCGATCACGAGGAACAGGTCAGAAAAATATTTAAAAAGCTATATAACCGTGGCGACATCTACAAGGGTGAATATGAGGGTATGTACTGTACCCCGTGTGAATCCTTTTTCACCTCTGCCCAGCTTGTCGACGGCAAGTGTCCTGATTGTGGCCGCGAGGTACAGAAAGCGAAGGAGGAGGCATACTTTTTAAAGCTTTCAAAATATCAGGAGAGACTGGAGAAGCATATAGAGGAGCATCCTGAATTTATCCAGCCTGAGTCCCGTAAAAAAGAAATGATCAACAATTTCATCAAACCGGGACTGCAGGATTTATGTGTATCACGAACCAGTTTCAAATGGGGAATCCCCGTTGATTTTGATCCGGGACATATTGTCTATGTCTGGATAGATGCGCTCAGCAACTATATTACCGGTCTCGGATATGACGCGGATGACAATCATGGTGAGTTGTATAAAAAGTACTGGCCGGCGGATCTGCACCTGATCGGGAAGGATATCCTGCGGTTTCATACGATTTACTGGCCTATCATGCTGATGGCTCTGGATGTGCCATTACCTAAACAGGTATTCGGTCATCCGTGGCTGCTGACCAATAATGACAAGATGAGCAAGAGCAAGGGAAATGTAATTTATGCTGACGATCTGGTTGACATATTCGGCGTAGATGCGGTGCGTTATTTTGTTATCCATGAAATGCCGTTTGACAACGACGGCAGCATAACATGGGAGCTGGTTGTGGAGCGTTACAATTCCGATCTTGCGAATGTACTCGGTAATCTCGTTAACAGAACGGTTACGATGAGTAATAAATATTTCGGCGGAATAGTAGAGGATAAAAAAGTCGCCGAACCGGTAGATGATGATCTGAAAGAAATTGCGAATTCGACACCGGGCAAAGTTGCGGAAAAAATGGATAAACTCCGTGTAGCCGATGCTATCTCCGACATATTTACACTGCTGAAAAGATGCAATAAATACATTGATGAAACAGAGCCGTGGATACTCGCAAAGGATGAGGCGAAGAAGGATCGTTTGGCGACAGTCCTGTATAATTTGATCGAAGGAATCCGTATCAGTGCAAATCTTTTGTCATCGTTCATGCCCGAAACGAGTGAAAAAATACTTGCCCAGATCAGTGCGGATAAATGCGATCTGGATAGTTTGGAAACGGGCTTCGGACAGTACCCTTCAGGAACGCGTGTCACGGAAAAACCGGAGATACTGTTCCAAAGACTGGATGTTGATGAAGTAATGGAAAGGGTGCTCGCCCTGGAGGCTGCGACAGGCAATGGTTCGAGTCAGGCCGGTGGTGACGGTGAAAAAACAGATTCATCATCCGAGGCCGCAGGTGGCGTTATAGATATCGAGCAAAAACCGGAGATAACCTACGACGATTTTATGAAATGCCAGTTTCAGGTGGGAGAGATAATTGCCTGTGAGGAAGTAAAGGGCTCCAAAAAACTGCTGTGCTCTCAGGTGAAAATCGGATCTGAAACACGTCAGATTGTTTCAGGAATCAAGAAATGGTATTCACCGGAGGATATGGTAGGAAAGCAGGTTATGGTTTTGGTAAATCTCCAGCCGAGAAAAATGGCCGGCGTAATGTCTGAGGGCATGCTGCTGTGCGCGGAGGATGCTGAGGGAAATGTCACACTGATGAAACCGGAAGCGCCTATGCCTGCGGGAGCTGAGATTTGCTGACACTGTTTAATTCACTGGCTGCATATTTCATGTAAAAATATGGGTGAAGGCATGCAGGAGGTTACATGATTTTTGATACACACGCACATTATGATGATGAGGCATTTGATGCAGACCGGGAGGAAATCCTCGCCGGTCTGTATTCTCGTGGAATAGACAGAGTAGCCAATGTGGGTGTGGATATTCCGACATGTGAGAACACACTGGCGCTGGCGGATAAATATGATTTTATTTATGCGGTAATCGGGTTTCATCCCAGTGATACCAAAGGCATGCCGGAGGGAAATCTCGACTGGCTGCGGGCACATGTTTTTGCTGATCCGCTTGCGGCCGAACAGGCATTTTCAGATGTTGAAATGATGGCGGTTTCACAGCATGATACTGTAGCCGATTCGGCCGTGAAGAATCTGCCCCGTAACAAAAAGGTCGTTGCCATCGGTGAGATCGGACTCGACTACCATTGGTCCGAATCTGAGGAGGAGAACCAAAACCAGCAGCGCTGGTTCCGCCGTCAGATACAATTGGCACGGGAATTAAACCTCCCCATTGTTGTCCACAGCCGTGAGGCAGCGGCTGATACAATGAGCATTATTCGTGATGAAAAAGCATACGAAAACAGTGGAATTATTCATTGTTACTCGTACTCGGTCGAGCAGGCGCGAGAGTACGTAAAAATGGGATTTATGATAGGAGTAGGTGGGGTTATTACTTTTAAAAACAGTCGCCGTTTGAGAGAAACGGTAGAGCAGATTCCACTCGATAATATCGTCCTTGAAACAGACTGCCCCTACCTTGCTCCGGAACCTCATCGTGGCAGGAGAAACGATTCGTCTCTTCTTCCTCTGGTAGTAAACGCAATAGCAGAAATAAAGCGCATCCCCCCGGAAGGTGTGGTTTCCGCCACCACTCATAACTCGGAAAAGGTATATCGGATTAAATAGCAGTCAATGCTATCCGGCTCTTTTGCGAGGGAACTTTAGGAAACGCCGGTGCGCCGCCGAGGTGGTTTCGAGGCGTGCACCGCTGCGTTTCCGCAAGGCGAGAGCGGAGTCCCGAGCATAAGAGCCGGATAGATTGACGGATTTTTTAGGAGTATTACATGAATTATGTTGAGGAAACCCGCCGCCTGATAGCGCGGTATGACATACATGCGAGAAAACGCTTCGGCCAGAACTTTTTAATAGACAACCATGTTCTTGACAAAATCATCGCAGCAGCGGACGTATGCCGGGACGATTTTATTCTTGAGATTGGTCCGGGCGTCGGCACGATGACGCGCGCTCTCTGTGAGCATGCAGGCCGGGTTTTAGCTGTGGAAATCGATTATGACCTGGTTGATATTCTCGAACGCGAACTTGTTCCCATATATGACAATCTGGAAATACGCGAGGGTGACATCCTGAAAATGGATATTGGGGAAATCGCGGAAAACAATAATGCAGGAAAGCCGATCAAGGTTGTCGCCAATCTCCCATACTACATTACAACACCTATTATTATGGAACTGCTGGAGAATCATGCACCGATACAAAGCATTACAGTTATGGTGCAGAGAGAGGTTGCCGAACGAATGATGGCTGAACCGGGAAGTCGTGATTGCGGCGCTGTTTCGTTAGCAGTGTCATATTATGCAACGGCTTCGCTCGAGGCGAACGTTCCGGCAAATTGTTTCATTCCGCGTCCGCATGTTGACAGTGCAGTTATCCGTCTTAATATACGGGAGAATCCTCCGGTATTGACAGACGATGAAAATCTTATGTTCAAATTGATTCGCGCAGGATTCGGAGAGCGCAGGAAAACTCTTGCGAATGCTATTACAAACAGTCCCGAATTGAATTTTTCAAAAGAGGAGGTTAATCAGACAATCAGTTTGGCCGGGATTGATCCCGGTATACGCGGAGAGAAGCTGGGGCTTGATGATTACGCGAGGCTCGCGGACTTTTTTTCGAAGAAATAAAAGGACTTCAGAACGAACGAAATATTTCGCTGCTGGCATAAAAAACTTTGACAAAACCGCAATAATATAGTATAATAGGATAGAATAACTGCGGTCAACGCAAAATTACGAAATTTTTTTCGGAAAATCAGGTAGGGAGTCCAATGAAACGAGTTTGCAGAGCGCATATTCGGATAGTATCAATAGCACTGGTAGTTGTTATTATCGGTGCTTTGACCGGTTGCGGTTCGAATATCGAAAAAATAACACTTTCGCTCTGGGCAACTGAGGCAAAAATGTCGTTAGTTGATCGTGCCATGAAGGATTTCCAGAAGATACATGCTGATGAGGTAGAGATAGAATGGCAGGTCAGCAAGGAGGCTGAGGACACCTGCAAAGAAACCGTTCTCAGTAATCCGGAGGGCGCGGCGGATATTTACGCTTTTGCCGATGACCAGCTTGATGAACTGAAGGATGCCGGCGCGTTGCTGAAACTTGACGTTAATCCTGAGGAGGCGCTGAAACCGTTTGGGGGCAGTGATTCCACAGCCTACGAGTCTGTGGTTCGTGACGGAGCGATGTACGCATATCCGGAATCCGCGAACGGATACTTTTTATACTATCATAAAAAGTATTTTGATAAAAAGGACATCAGATCCCTGGAACGTATTATACAGATTGCAGGAAATGATAACAAAAAAGTAACAATGGATTTCAGCAGCGGATGGTACTTGTATTCATTTTTCCAAGGCGCCGGAATGACACTCAAGCTCGATGATACAGGCAGCAAAAACATCTGTGACTGGAACCGCAAGGATGGAACTCCGACCGGCAAGGAACTGGCAAAAGCGCTGCTCGGCATAACGACCAGCAGAGGGTTTAAATCCATGACAGATGACGCGTGTGTAGAGGGCGTGAAAAACGGTTCGATCATTGCCGGAATAAACGGAGCGTGGAATGCCGATACGGTCAGCGCGTGCTGGGGGCTTGATTACGGTGCTGCTAAACTTCCCACATTCATGGTTGGTAAGAAAAAGGTTCAAATGGCGAGTTTTGCAGGTTACAAGGTTGTCGGAATAAATGCATACACGAAATATCCTGAGTGGTGCAGAAAATTTGTTGAATACTTTACATCAAAGGAAAAACAGTTTATTGAATTTCAGGAAACAGGTGAGGTGCCTGCCAATCAGGAGGTGGCCGACATGGAGGAGGTTCAAAAAGCGCCTGCCGTCAAGGCGTTGACCGAACAGGAACAATATGCTTCTCTCCAGCGTGTCGGCGGAAACTACTGGAATGCGGCGAGTAAATTCGGAGTCACGATTGCCAGCGGAAATCCGGACAAGAAGGATCTTCAGGAACTTCTGAACAAAATGGTGAAAGGTATCACGAAATGAAAATAAAACGGAATAAAATTACGCATAAGAATAAACTTCGCAGGAATCTTCTTTCCGTGCGTATCGCTTTAATTACAATCATTTCGTCTATTGCATCTATAATCGCTATTGAATTTGGATATATCCTCACCCAATCAATAATTCGTGATTACGATGAGATACTTGATGTGGACTATGAGGACTCGGAATTGATGAACGACGTTATGTCAAAGATCAACAAACACGAGGCAATCATTTTTCATCATATGGTTGAGCAGGATCCGCACGAAAGACGAAAAATCCTGAACGAGGAGGAGGATATGGAAATCCGGCTTCAGGAAACCATGTCATCCTTTGAACAAAATGTGAGGGGCACGCAGTACGAGTCCGGCTATCATGACCTGTTTTCGCAGGTTACCAATTATCTTAAAAATGTCCAGATGGTAATAGATCTCAGCCGTGACGGGAATGAACAGACCGCAAATTACTACATGCGCTCGGTCCTGGCGCCTATCGTCAGGGATATGGATGAGTTGATAAGTGAAATGGAGAACACGCTGCGCCGTGATGTAGAGGATACCAAGGTGAAAATACGCGATAACGTAGGAATGATGCGTATTTTTGTTCGGATAGTACTTTTTATCCTGATCGTGGCTGCAGTGTTCAATGTCATTTACTGTGTGAAGATTTCAGATGAAATGGTCAGCTGTGATATGCTGACAGGTGTTGCGAATTTTGACAATTTGATACGTGTCGGAGAAAAACTCGGTAAAAAGAGACGCCTCGAGTTGTATTCCGGTTTAGCGATCAGCATCAAGGATTTCAAGTTTATAAATCAGGAATATGGCTCTTCAATAGGCGACAGGGTTTTGAAGGAATATGCTACTGCGCTGAATGATAAATTAAAACGCAATGAGATCGTTGCACGTAACGGCGGAGATAATTTTGTGGCATTGCTGGAAAAAGACCACGTTGATGATTTCCTGAAATCGATCATGAAGGTTCCGGTAAGCCTTGGAGAAAAAATGGGTCTGACACTGACCTCGCGATGCGGAATATACCAGATAACGGAATCAGATACAATATATGATGTAATAAATGCAGGTGTAATTGCCGTAGGCGAGACGAGACAGTCAGGAGCCAATGACTTTATATGGTTCCGCAGGGAACGGCGTGATGAGATGGTGCGTCAGAAGGATATTCTGAACGGCTATCACAAGGCGATCGATGAGGAGGAATTCGTAGTTTATTATCAACCGAAGGTCAATCTGAAAACACGCACTCTCTGTGGGTGCGAGGCTCTCGTCAGATGGATACGAAACGGAGAACTGGTTCCGCCGAATTCGTTTATTCCTGTTTTGGAGAATGACGGTAAAGTTCAGGAATTGGATTTTTATGTGTTTGACAGGGTTTGCCGGGATATCGGTGACTGGCAGCGCAGGGGAATACAGCCGGTACGTGTTTCATCTAATTTTTCCAAACTCCATTTACATAACAAAAACTTTGTTGATGATGTTTTGTCGGTAGTTGAGCGTTACGGTGCAGATCCGTATTATCTCGAAACTGAGTTGACTGAGTCATCCGGATACGAGGATTTGGATGCGATGAAATTTTTCGTTTCTGAGATGCGTGAGGCCGGAATACATACCTCCATGGATGATTTCGGAACCGGTTATTCATCACTTTCTCTTCTTCGTGATATAGACATGGATGTTATTAAGTTAGACAGGACATTCCTGCGTGATGAGAATGATGCCAAGGAAGAAAAAATGGTCGAGAATATCGTAAAAATGATTCATGATCTCGACCGTCATGTGATCTGTGAGGGTGTTGAAACCGAGGAACAGGTTGAATTTCTCAAACGAGTCGGCTGTACGATGGCGCAGGGCTTTTTATTCGACCGACCTCTCACCAAAGAGGAGTTTGAAAAACGGTTGATAAACCCATATTATTCTTCATGATCTCAATGAGGGTGGATACTTTATGAAACTGATACTATCGCGAATCAGAATGATCGCATTTATGATTTTGGCGGACCTGGTCGTTGCGGCATTAGTGTTCTTTTTGCTGGCGCACTGGCTCCGTGATTTGGATCTTTATATTCGCATAATCGGCTATATTATTGCAGTTGCATTTTTTGTCGCTGTTATTCTCACTAAATATCTATTGATTTACAGACAGCTCGGACGCGATGATGTTACCGGAGGAAATAACAGGCGGCAGTTTGAGAGACTTGCGAAAAACATTCTTTCCGGTAATCAGAATTATGTTATGGTTCATGCCAATATTGATCGTTTCAAACTGATTAACGATTCATATGGTGATAC
This sequence comes from Eubacterium sp., assembly GCA_017614395.1. GTDB lineage: Bacteria > Bacillota > Clostridia > Lachnospirales > Lachnospiraceae > Eubacterium_F. The sequence goes on along the minus strand of JAGABX010000027.1, from coordinate 13,947 downwards.
GACAGGTGACAGAATACTAAAAAGCATCCAATCCATTATAGATGATGAACTGCGATGGGATGAGGTTTCGGGCCGTTTGATGGCGGATAATTTCGGAATACTCATGCGATACAATTCCATAGCAAAACTTGATGAGAGACTGGAACATATTTCGGAACGTTTTTCTGAGTTGAGTGATAAAAACGGCATACCCTACGGAATTGTTATGTTTTACGGAGTGTATGTAATTGATCCCGAAGAAAATTTAAGTGTCGGCGCATTATTGGAGAGGGCCAATCTCGGACGAAAAAACATCTCGTTCAACAGTTACCGTGTCCCACTCGGCATTTATGACGAGAAGGATCGCCGTCGGATGAACCGTGACAGGGAACTCGAGAAGAAAATGCATCATGCGATGTCGCACGGTGATTTCGTTCCGTATCTGCAGCCCAAGGTTGATCTGCTCTCTGACCAAATCGCAGGCGCGGAAGCGTTAATCCGATGGATGGATCCGGACGAGGGGATCATCTATCCGAGTGAATTCATTCCGTTGTTTGAGCAGAATGGTTTTGTAATTAACATTGATATTTTTATGTTTGAAGAAGTCTGTAAAATGGTTGACAAATGGAATAAAATAGGCTACAGAATAATCCCGATATCTGTTAATCTATCCCGTTGTCATTTTGAGGTTCCGGAGTTTTTCGAGTATTACGAGGCAATCTATGAGAAATATGATATTCCTCAGGGCGCTATAGAAATAGAGTTAACTGAGTCGTTATTCTATAATGATCTGAATTCACTGAATGATTTGGTAAATCGTATTCATAAGCTCGGCATGACTTGCTCCATTGATGATTTCGGGAGCGGGTATTCCTCATTGAATATGTTGAAGGATGTCAAGGTGGATACGCTGAAACTCGACAGAGTCTTTTTCAAAAGCACGGAGGATGATGCCCGTGGGAAGGATGTTATAAAGAGTGTAATCCGACTGGCACAGGCACTGGATCTGAAGACGGTTTCGGAGGGGGTTGAGATTACTGAGCAGGTTGAGTTTTTGCGTGATATGAACTGTGACCTGATTCAGGGCTATGTATTTTTTAAACCTCTTACAATTACCGAGTTTGAGAAATTGGCGTTTTCATAAAAAGGTGATGATCGCACTATGGTAAAGATATTATACAAGGCTCTCGGCCTGATACTGGTATTTGTTGGAGCACTGTTTTTTTTCGGTCGCCAGATGTAAACGGAATACCAGGCGGCGGGGCAGGAGACCTCATTAAATGCGGAAACATTTCCGGTGTTGATACTGGAAACACAGGGGCATGTCGTTAACCCGTTGTACGGATATACTGCGCCCCTCTCATCTCATGTAATTCGCGAATCAATGACTCCGTTAGACGCGTCAAAGACAATATTTTTGCGTATAGACGGCGGGGATAATTCGCTGACAGAGATTAACTACAGTATCATAGACAAGGAGAGCGATGAGATTTATGATACTCAGGAAATAAAAGGAGTTTCTGCCAATCAGGAAAAATTGAAAATCGAAATACCGTATTCTTTGTCTACAGCGACGGAGTATATTCTTGATATCGCGGGCGTCTGCAAGGATGGCCGCGAGGTTCATTATTACACCAGATTAAAATTCTATTTAGACGATTCGCATCTTGATGAAAAACTCGGATTTATCAAGGAGTTCCACGATAACACCTTTAGAAAGAACAAGATCGAGGATATTGCCAGATACTTGGAACCTGATCCTAACAACAGAAATTCCACACTCGCCAGAGTGAATATTACTTCGAGTTCGGATTTGGTAACATGGGCGGGAATGTCACCGAAAATTGTTTCCGATGAATATATAACAATCAAGGAATACAATATGGAAACTGCCTGTGTGCAGTATAACTATTTTGTCCGCGCGAATACCAATTCAGGCGCGGAAAACTATCATATCAAGGAATTTTACAGAGTTCGTCATGCGGGCGGTCAGAACTATCTGCTTGCGTTTGACAGGTCTATGGAGGCTGAGTTTGATCCTGCCATGACCAATGTTCAGGCATCCCAGTTAAAAGCCGGCATTACATCTGACAAGGACGGAAAACTTCTCTCTACCGGTGACGGAAAAGGACTGTATTTTGCGCGTAACGGCTGTTTGTATTTCTATGATATGGCGCAGAATACAATACACACAATTTACAGGATTTACAGCAAGGACGCGGCGTATTTGCAGCGCGCGAATGATGAGAATGAGATCAGAATCATTGCGGTTGATGAGGAGGATTCTTTATTCTTCTGTGTAGTCGGATATCAGCCGCGAGGTGATTACGAGGGAGATGTCGGGATAGTATTATACCGTTATAAAGCGGACGGCTCAATTGAGGAGCTGGTCAGTCTCCCTATGGATACCTCGTATCAGCAGTTGAGCATAGATTTTGAGAATTACTGTTACGTTTCTCCGAGAGATGTGTTTTATTTCACGGTTGCGAATACGGTGTATGCATATAACATTTCCGGACAGCGATTGGAGATTTTGCAGCAGAATGTGAAGGATATTTCGTTTAAAACAATGGAGAATTCCAACTGTTATGTCTGGTCGTCATCTCTGTCAAAAGGATACGGTGACAGCATCACGATATACAATTTGGAGAATGACGCGCACCAGTTGATACAGGCTCCGTCTGAGGATACATACATACGATTGTTTGGGACGATCGAGAGTAATGTAGTATATGGATTTGTGAGGAAGGATGATATTAAAAAGCAATCGGACGGGACAAGGATCATACCGTGCTATCAGTTGCTGATAGCAGATACATCAGGGAATGTGGTAAAGACGTATGAAAAGGATGACTGTTATATTAAAAACGCGGTCGGTTCCGGAAACGTTGTAAATATACGTCTGTGCAGGCTTGAAAAAAATGATTACAAAAATGCAGGTGAGGATTCCATCCTGAACCGTTCTGCAATCAAAGCATCAAAGTTTTCATATACTTCCAGACTGACAAATAAATCGTTGACGGAATGGTATATCAAGTTCCCGTCTACATTTACGATGGTGGCCAAACCGAAAGAGGAGGAAAACAACGAGTCAATCCGAACCGGCAACAGGATGGTTCGTCTCGAGGCTCCGAGCGTAATGAATTATTATGTATCAGCGCTCGGGCGGATTACCAAATCCTATGAGGATGTGAAGGCTGCAATCTGTGAGGCGGATAAACAGATGGGAGTTGTTATCTCCGGAGATCATAAGGTGGTTTGGGAGAGAAGCGGCGCATTTAACCAGAATAATATCGGTGATTTGGCAGTAGTCCGTACTTCGCCGAAGGTTTCAAATCTCGCTGCCTGTGCCGCGATGGTATTAAATCAGGTCAGTGATGATAATATCTCCGCAGAACTGTTGACGGCGAGCGGAGAGACTGTTTATGATATGCTTGAGGATAATATCTCACATGCGCTGAATCTCAAGGGCTGTACGCTCGATCAGGTCATATACTTTGTCAGCAATAACAAACCGGTGATCGCGATGACCTATGATGATAAGGGAGTGGTAATCTCAGGATATACGACGACTGAGTTGATCATCTATGATCCGGATATGGGAAAACGAACAGTTAATCGCTCGAAATTCGAGGAGTTTTTCCGACAGAACGGAAACGGGTTCCTGAGTTATATGGAGTAACTGGGTGATGAAGAATGAATTATTATTTTGCGCCGTTAGAGGGGATAACGCGATCGATATTCCGGAATTGTTATGAGAGATTTTTCGGTGGGATAGACGCATATTATACGCCGTTTGTCACGACTCGTGACGGCGGCATCATGAAGAAAAAGGAAAAACGCGACATTCTCCCTGAGAATAATTCCGGGTTGAATATTATTCCGCAGATAATGACTAACAAGTCGGAAGAGTTTTTGCAGGCGGCGCGCCATATGCAGGAGATGGGTTATACGGAGGTCAACCTGAATCTCGGCTGTCCGTCAGGAACTGTTGTGCCGAAGGGGAAGGGTTCCGGTTTTCTGAGGGATACTGATGCGCTTGATCGCTTTTTAGAGGAAATATATAACGGCTGTCCGATCGATATTTCAATCAAAAGCCGCATTGGGTTTTCATCTCCGGAGGAGCTCCCTGTGTTATTAGAAATATATAATAAGTATCCTGTTAAGATGCTGATTCTTCATCTGCGAACCAGAGAGGAAATGTATAGCGGAAGCATTCACCCGGAGGCTTTTTCATATGCGTATGATAATGCAAGAATGCCGCTTGTTTTTAATGGCGACGTAAAAACAGTAGAGGATGTTAAACTGATTAAAAACAGTTACTCGAATGAGTTAAAGGGAATAATGATCGGCCGTGGTTTTCTGTCGCATCCTGGGTTTGTCGGAAATGAAAAACTGAAGGGAAACTACACAGATAAAAACAGGATCATGGAGTTTATCAGGGCATTGGAGGACGACTACTCACAGGTGTTATTCGGTGAGACTCCCCTGCTTTTTAAAATGAAAGAGATATGGTCATTCCTTCAGGAGAGTTTTACTGACGGAGACAGACTATTCAGGAAGATAAAAAAAGTAAAGCATCTCGATGAGTATCATCGGATTATCAGTACAATTGATAAATAATGTAAAGGCTCCTGTTTATTATACAGGGCGAGTTGCGCGTAGAAACTGTAGATAAACTATAATTAGGATGAATAAAACTATTAACGAAAGGAGAACTATTATGAGTAACCCAATTGTAACAATCAACATGGCTGACGGAGGTGTGATCAAGGCTGAATTGTATCCGGAGATCGCGCCGAATACAGTGAACAATTTTATTTCACTGATCAAAAAAGGTTTTTATGACGGATTGATCTTCCATCGTGTCATCGAGGGATTTATGCTGCAGGGCGGCGATCCTGACGGAAACGGAACTGGAGGACCGGGGTATCAGATTCCGGGAGAGTTCACTCATAACGGGTTTCAGAATGATCTGAAGCACACGCCTGGTGTTCTGTCTATGGCTCGTTCGATGATGCCGGATTCAGCCGGGAGCCAGTTTTTCATCATGCACAAGACCTCTCCGCATTTAGACGGTGAGTATGCGGCATTCGGAAAGGTCATTGAGGGTATGGATGTCGTTGACGCGATAGCAACCTGCGCAACGGAGTCCGGCACAGATCGTCCGTATGAGGATCAGGTTATGGAAAGCGTGACGGTTGAGACATTCGGTGTTGAATACCCTGAGCCGGAAAGGAGTTAACATGCTTGGTGTTTGCCTGTTATTTGTCGGAATAGTATTGATCAACAACGGCTGTTGTACGCTGTGGGGAATATCCGGCAAGTCCGCCGCGATCATGAACTTTTTCGTGGGCGGACTGTCTGTTGTCATCAATGCTATCAGTTTAGTGCAGGGTAATTATTACGCGGCCGGAACAGGGCTTCTGTTCGGGTTTACGTACCTGTATGTAGCGCTGATTAATGTGTTTGATTTAGATACAAAACCGTTTGCGGTTTTCTCAACCTTTGTTGCTGTAAATGCAGTGGTATTCGGAGCAATAGAAGGACTGTCGGGTTCGTCTTTTCTGGGGATTGAGGCTGACTGGCGCTGGATGGCAATATGGTGGGCATGGGCAATCCTCTGGGGAAGCGCCTTTTTCACGGACATTTTGGAAAAAGACCTCAAAAAAACCGTTCCGGTGCTGCAGATTATAGAGGGCGTGATAACCGCCTGGGTGCCGGGAGTTTTGCTGTTGCTGGGTGCATGGTAACACCGATCCAACGATTAATAAGAAATCGGATTAAAACTTGCCTGCCAGATAGTATACGCCCGGTAACCTGACGTATTCAGTTACGCCTGCGTTTTCAGGCAAAGGCAATCGGACAAGTGATGAAAGGTAAAAATCATATGAAGAAACCATCTGTTTTTATTCGAAAAATGACGGGATTTATTCTCGTCTTTTCCTTTTTATGTATTTCGCTCGCGGGATGCGAGAATGAAAAAAACAATTCAACAGATGAACCTCAGGTGACAGCGGAGGCAGACGGAACAGGCGCCGAAAGCAACAGTTCGGATAGCGGTGAGCAGACTGCAAATGACAGTGATGTGGAGCATTATCGTTATCAGGACTATGCGATTATGTCCGCGGACGAGATTGTTTCGGAACTCTCTACAGAGGAAAAAGCAGCGCAGATGGTCATTCCGGCCTGCTACAACACCAATGAGGATCAGATGCGGGAAAAATGTTACGGAAGCGTGCTGAACCGTATGCCGCTTGATTATAAAGGATGGAGTGCCTATGTTGACAGTATGCAGAAGGCTGTCATAGAATCCCCGGCCGGAGTCCCGTTTATTTACGGTCAGGACGATGTTCATGGCGTAAACGCAACATTGAACACGGTAATATTCCCGCACAACATCGGGATTGGCGCTGCAAATGACGAGGAGCTGACCTACAGGATGGGGCAGATAACAGCAGACGAAGCGTTGCTGTGCCATGAGATCTGGAACTATGCTCCGTGCCTGGCCCAATCTGTGGATCCGAGATGGGGACGCACCTATGAGAGTTACGGTTCTGATCTTGACATGATAACGAAGCTCGGAACGGCGTACACAAAAGGGCTGATAGACGGCGGAGTGATCGCGTGTCCGAAACACTTTTTCGCGGATGGAAATGTCAAATACGGAACCGGAGAGAAAACCGAAACGGATATGTTGATCGACCGAGGTAACGCAACACTGTCCGATGCACAGATAGATGCATTGCTGGCGGTCTATCAGGCGCAGATCGATGCAGGAGCACAGACGATCATGATCAGCCATTCGTCGCTCAACGGCGTCAAAATGCACGAGAACAAGCGTTACATCGAGAAACTGAAAAAGGAAATGGGCTTTACGGGTTTTATCGTCAGTGACTGGAATTCGATCCAGAATACTTCACCGTCCTCGTATTATGATCAGGTTGTAACGGCAATCAATTCGGGAATAGATATGCTGATGGAGCCGGACAGGTACGATGAAGCGATAGATATTATCGTTGAGGCGGCCGGCAAAGGTGATATAACCGAGGAACGCCTGAATGATGCGGTCCGGAGAATCCTGCAGGTAAAAATTGATGCCGGTGTCATAGCGGATCCTTTTTTTGAAAAAGTACAAACCAAGCAATCGGAAACAGGATCACAGGAATACCGTGATGTGGCGGAACAACTCGTCGAAAAAAGCCAGGTACTGGTCAAAAACAAGAACGGGATTTTGCCGTTGAAAAAGGGAACAAAACTCTGTATCATCGGGCCGGCGGCAGACAATAAATCCGTGCAATGCGGTGGATGGACGATAGACTGGAATGAGAGTTCGATTGAAGACATACCCGGCGTGACGACCATCATGGCCGGTTTTGAAGCAGTGGCGGACAAATTCGGTCTGACAATCCTCGACGAGGAGGATGCGGGAAAAGCAGATGTGATACTGCTCTGTGTCGGCGAGAGTCCCTATGCCGAATGGTACGGCGACGCCGAGAACATGGATCTGTGCGGAGAACATGGTTTAGACGAAAATGCCGATGCAATAAAGGAGGCGAAGGAACTCGGCAAACCGACAGTCACATGTATAGTGGCCGGCCGTCATGTATATATAGACAAATATATTGATGACTGGGAGGCTGTCGTTATGAGTTACCTGCCGGGCTCTGAGGGGCAGGGTGTAGCGAATGTACTCTGCGGCGGAACTCCTTTTTCCGGAAAACTCCCGAGTCCATGGTACGCGAACGATAAACAGATCGAATCAGGCAAGCCCTGGCGAGAGCAAGGTTATGGGATGAATTAGTGACACTTTTCAAATAAACCGCCATAACGGGAACTCTGATAACGAATTGGTTTGGTCGTGAATTGATAATACGGAGCAACATTTTTTGAATTATCTCTTGAAAAACCGACAGTTTTATGGTAATATACATAAGTTAAGGTAATACTTTAGGAAGGAAGATAGTCAAATGAACAAAATCGTTAAAAAGGAGCCCCTCAATCCGACCGTTGTGAGAATGGTCGTGGATGCGCCGCTTATTGCGAAGAAGGCGGAGCCGGGGCAGTTTATCATTTTTCGCGCGAAGGAGGATTCGGAGCGCATTCCGCTGACTATTGCGGCATCCGATCCGCAGGCCGGAACCGTCACGATCATATATCAGATTGTCGGAGCCGGAGTGATGGAGCTGGATTCGCTGAATGAGGGAGAATACATCCATGATTTTGTCGGACCGCTCGGCAAGGCGACAGAGACTGAAGGGTTAAAAAAAGTAGCCGTTGTAGGCGGCGGCGTCGGTTGCGCGATCGCCTATCCCGTCACGAAGAAACTGCATGATCTCGGGTGTGAGGTGCATGCCATTGTTGGATTCCGTAACAAGGATCTGGTTATCCTTGAGGATGAATTCAAGGGTGCATCTGATAAATACGTTATGATGACGGATGACGGCAGTTACGGTGAAAAAGGACTGGTCACAGACGCGCTGAAAAAACTGATCGAGGAGGGCAACGAATATGATGAGGTCATCGCGATCGGACCGCTGATCATGATGAAATTTGTTTGCCTGACAACCAGGGATTACAACATAAAAACAATCGTCAGCATGAACCCGATCATGGTGGACGGCACTGGCATGTGCGGGTGCTGCCGGCTGACTGTTGGCGGTGAGACAAAATTTGCCTGCGTGGACGGTCCGGATTTTGACGGACATCTTGTTGATTTTGATGAAGCAATGAAACGCGGCGGAGTATACAGAGATTTTGAAGCGAAGGCGCGCGAGGCATCGTGTAACCTTCTGAAAAAGGAGGTGCAGTGACATGCCGAATATGGATCCGAAAAAGCATGAGATGCCGGTTCAGGCGCCGGATGTGAGAAATAAAAACTTTGATGAGGTGGCTCTCGGCTATACCTATGAGGTTGCCGTTGAGGAAGCACAGAGATGTTTGAACTGTAAAAACCGTCCCTGTGTCGAGGGATGCCCTGTTGCGATCAGGATTCCTGATTTCATAGCCCGGGTTGCTGAAGGAGATATCGAGGGCGCTTTTGACGTGTTGAATGAATCAACGTCATTGCCTGCTGTCTGCGGACGTGTATGCCCCCAGGAAACACAGTGCGAGGAACGCTGTGTCCGCGGGATCAAGGGTGAATCTGTCGGCATCGGCCGTCTTGAGAGATTTGTTGCGGATTATCACCGTGAGAACAATACGAAAAAACCGGCGATGCCCGAACCGAACGGGCACAAGGTTGCTATTATCGGTGCCGGTCCTTCCGGATTGACAGCGGCGGGTGATCTGGCAAAGCTCGGTTACAAGGTAACTGTATATGAGGCACTGCATGTTGCCGGAGGAGTGCTGAGTTACGGCATTCCGGAGTTCCGCCTGCCCAAGGCAATAGTGAATCAGGAGGTGCAGAACCTGATCGATATCGGTGTGGATATAGAGACAAATATGGTCATGGGCAAGGTTCTCACGATAGACGAACTTTTTGAAATGGGTAATGAAGCAATCTTTGTCGGTTCCGGCGCGGGACTTCCGAGATTCATGAACATACCGGGAGAGAGCCTGAACGGAGTATATTCGGCAAACGAATTTCTCACACGTATCAATTTAATGAAGGCATATCAGCCCGATTCCAAAACGCCGATCCAGCATGCCAAAAAGACAGTTGTTGTCGGCGGCGGAAACGTTGCTATGGATGCGGCGCGTTCGGCAATGCGTCTGGGTTCTGATGAGGTTTATATTGTATATCGACGTGGCATGGAGGAACTTCCGGCCAGAAACGAGGAGATCGAGCATGCCGAGGAGGAGGGCATTATATTCAAAACTCTCCATAATCCGGTAGAGATTCTCGGCGATGAGAACGGAAATGTTCGCGGAATACGCTGTATAAAAATGGAACTCGGTGAGCCGGATGAGAGCGGTCGCCGTCGTCCGATCGAGGTACCGGGCAGTGAGTTTGAGATTGACTGTGACTCGGTTATCATGGCAATCGGAACATCTCCGAATCCGTTGATTTCGTCAACGACGCCGGGTCTGGATACCAACAAACGCGGTTGTCTGATTACTAAGGATGATTCCGGACTGACCACGCGGGACGGCGTGTATGCCGGCGGAGACGCGGTTACCGGCGCAGCTACGGTTATCCTTGCAATGGGTGCCGGCAAGTCGGCAGCGGCAGCGATAGATGAATATATAAAAGGTAAATAATTTGGACAAACCGGTTTTCAACGTAATAATGATATAACAGTCCGGAGAAAACCGGAATCCGATAATTATACGATTATTATATAACAGAAAGAGGTTTACATGAGCATCAGTAAAACCATGCCCGTATCGAGGTTTATCAAGGTCAAAGAGAATAAATCAGGTGTGCTGACAGGCATATCTTTTTCTGATGAGGAAACCTTCAATTTTGCGTTTGACATTGTTGATGCCATCGCCGACCGTGAGCCGGATCGAAGGGCCATGATCCACATCAGCCGTGACGGACGCGAGCGCGTGTATACGTTCGGAGACATGAAACGTCATTCATCACGCGTGGCGAATTATCTGCGTTATCTCGGAATAAAAAAAGGCGACCACGTAATGCTTGTGCTCAAACGCCATTATCAGTTTTGGTTCGCAATGCTGGCGTTGCATAAAATCGGCGCGGTTGCAGTGCCTGCTTCAAATATGTTATTAAAAAGCGATTTTGAGTATCGTTTTAAAAAAGGAAACATCGATGCGATTCTTTGTACGGCTGACGGTGAGGTTTCTGCGGAGGTTGACCGCGCGGCCAAAAGCTATCGCAACCTGAAGCACAGGATCCTCGTTGGCGGCAAGAGACCGGGCTGGCGCAGTCTGAATCGTGATGTGCGTTATTTTTCATCGCATTTTGCGAGACCGGAGGGAGATGAGGCTGCCGGAGGCAGTGACCCTATGGTAATGTTTTTTACGTCCGGAACGACAGAATATCCCAAACTTGCTGTTCATAATTTCCGTTATCCGCTCGGGCATTTTATCACGGCAAAATACTGGCAGCAGGTTGATCCCGACGGAATACATTTTACGATTGCAGACACAGGCTGGGCCAAAGCTCTCTGGGGCAAGATTTACGGGCAGTGGATGTGTGAGACCTGTATATTCGTTTACGACTTTGATAAATTTGACGCGAAGGAAATCCTTCGTATGATCGATCAGTATAAAATAACTACGTTCTGTGCGCCTCCGACGGTGTATCGAGTGCTGGTTCATCTGAAACTTGAGCAGTATAATCTCTCGAGCCTGCAGCATGTGACAACAGCGGGTGAGGCTCTGAATCCGGAGATTTTCAACCGGTTTAAAACAAAAACAGGACTTGAGATCACAGAGGGATTAGGTCAGACGGAAACAACGGTAATAATCGGTACGCTGATAGGTACTACGCCGCGTCCCGGTTCCATGGGCAAGCCCTCACCTCTATATGATATCGGACTGATGCTTCCTGACGGGACAGAGGCCGAGACTTACGAGGAGGGCGAGGTTGTCATATATGTAGGTGATCCGGAGCTTGGCGAGGTTCATCCGCCTAACGGACTTTTTACCGGTTATTATGATGATGAAGAACGTACACGCGGTGTTTGGCATGACGGGTATTATCACACCGGCGACACGGCCTATATCGATGATGACGGGTATTACTGGTATGTAGGTCGAACTGATGACCTGATCAAATCGAGCGGTTACCGGATCGGTCCGTTTGAGATCGAAAACGAGATCATGAAGCTGCCGTACGTTCTGGAGTGCGCGGTAACAGCAGTCCCCGATCCCATCCGCGGTCAGGCGATCAAGGCCAGCATAGTCCTGAACAACGGAATTGAGGCGTCGGACAAGCTTCGCGCCGACATCATGCGCTTTTTGAAAAAGAATATCGCGTCGTATAAATGGCCGAAGGTTTTGGATTTTGAGTCCGAGCTGCCGAAAACAACCTCAGGTAAAATCAAGCGCGCCGAGATTCGCAAACAGGATTACACCGACAATGATAAATAAAATGCAAGCATGTCGTTTCATCAGGTGGAATCAGATAGAGAAAGATATATAACAGGAGTTGAAAATGAAAACAAACACATCCGACATCGTTGTTACCGGCATGGGCGCGATCACCCCGATCGGAAACAGTGTAACGGAATACTGGAAAAATATTACGTCAGGCGTATGCGGTGTCAGTGGAATCACAAGGTTTGACACAACGGAGCTGCCTGTAAAAATAGCCGCCGAGGTCAAGGATTTTGAGGCGACCGATTATATGCCGAAAAAACTGACACGCGAGATGGATCCGTTCATGCAGTACGGGTATGCCGCTGCTGATGAGGCGTTGAATCAGGCAGGGGAGTCCATTGCCGAGCCTTCACGCATGGGCATAGTAATAGGAACCGCACTCGGCGGAATGACACCGATCAGTGAAACACAGGACGGGATATCCCGGGGTGAGCATAAAAAGGTCAGTCCGAGGTTCGTCCCGAAAATAATAGGTAATGAGGTTGCTGCCCAGCTGGCCATAGCGCATGGTTATCGGGGACCGTCACTGACAGTCAGCACAGCCTGCTCATCAGGCGGCGATGCCGTCGCAACAGGTTGCATGTTGCTAATGAGCGGTCAGGCTGATGCCGTGCTTGTGGTAGGAGCCGAGTCCGCGCTGAACCCGCTTTTTATACGGGGACTGGCATCCGCGCATGCGTTGTCTGTAAACAATGATGATCCTCAGGGGGCTTCCCGCCCGTTTGACCGTGACCGCGACGGATTTGTTATCGGCGAGGGCGGCGGCGCGCTGGTTCTGGAGACTGCCGAGAACGCCGGGAAACGCGACGCGGAGGTTTTGGCTGTGGTCTCCGGATTTGCCAACTGTACCGACGGTTATCATGTAACGAGTCCGCATCCTGAGGGGATCGGCGCTATTTTCTGCATGGAACAGGCACTCGCTCATGCGGGACTGCAGCCGGAGGATATAGGCTATATCAATACCCACGGAACATCGACACCTGTCGGGGATCCGATAGAGACACAGGCGATCGCAAAGGTTTTCGGCGGCGATAATCCGGCCGAGAGTACTGCGCTTAAAAACATGGCAGTCACGTCTACCAAGGGCGCAACCGGACATATGATGGGAGCCGGCGGAATCACGGAGGTCATCACTTGTATTCAGGTAATCCGTGAGGGAATCATACCGCCGACACTGAATCTGAATAATGTTGATGAAGCATGTTATCCGCTGAACTATGTTCCGGAAAAATCAATAGAGAAAAAGGTGCGCTATGCCATGAGCAATTCGTTTGGTTTCGGAGGCCAGAACAGTAGCGTGATCGTTGGCTGTGCACGGTGAGGAAGTGTGACAGGCTAAGCATGTGGTACCGTGCATAACATGGGAGATAGAGAACCGGAGGTGAATATATGCCGACAGAGGAGGAGTTGTATGATCTTGCCGAGCTTTTTAAAGTATTCGGTGATACAACGCGCATAAGGATTCTGTATGAGCTTTTTGACGGAGAACTGTGCGTGTCGGATATTGCGGATCGGCTGTCAATGACTCAGAGCGCAATATCCCATCAGCTGCGTGTGTTGAAAGCGAACCGGCTGGTTCGGTTTCGTCGCGATGGCAAGACCATCTACTATTCATTGGATGATGACCATGTTCGGTCGATCATTGAAAAAGGCGTTGAACATATAATGGAGTAAATGAAAACAGGATTCAGGTATGATTCCGCCTGGAAATGGATTATCTTTTTCAAAATGCGCGGAATTACCGAAAGGAGGACACATGAGATTTATAAAAAGGATGACGGCAGTTGCATTAACGTTAGCAATGGTGTTGGGAGCAGTCACGGTATCGAAACCGTCAGAAGCAGCTGAGGAGTTCACGGAGGCTCAGGCACTTGAAGCTGTAAAGGCAGCTATAGAGAAGCATAAAACGCACAGCGCGGTTGCCTATACATTGGACAGTTCTGATTCATGGTCGTT
>JAGABX010000026.1 GCA_017614395.1 Eubacterium sp. | reverse complement strand
TTAGGAGTTTGTCAAGTAAATAGTTACATAATTTTAAAAAATATTACCTATGTTTCTGCTTTGCAATTGGCCGCATTCGCAGATTCACACGAATCAGGGGATGTGGTCATGGCGTGAATGGTAACTGCCTGTCACTGTTTACAGACGGTAAACTCGTTTACAAACTGTTTTCAGTGACAGGCACTTGATTTCTAGCCTAAGACCGCAAAAGAATCACGCAGTTTTATGCTTAATCAGTGTAAAATCAATCCTTACCACACCTCTCAATCGCACATGTATGCCTTTTGGTCTTTTCATCGTAATTAACTCCAACCAAAATGATATCTCCACCATATTGCTTCAACACAGCTGGATAGTTTTTGTCCTTTATCTGTGTTATTGCCCCGGATGTACTGTCATTCATCTTCAGTTCAACTATCATGGCAGGAAGCGTTGACCTGCGTTTTGGCAGGAACACCACATCAGCCAGACCATGCCCCGACGGAAGTTCCTCTACCTTTGCATACTGATCTACACAGGATATATATGCCATTTTGATTACGTACCGTAGGCTCTGTTCATTGTTGTAAAAAGTCGGTGCATACTCTGATTCATGGACCTCTGTTATAGCAGTTGCAACCGCTTCGCTGTTTTCTGCTATGGTATCCGCAAGCAGCTTATCCGATCTTTTCACAAGAGCAATCAGGCTTTTATGTTTCGATCTGCGAAGCATTTTTTCAAACTCTGTCCTTACCTCTTCATTCGGGATACTGACAAGTCCTGCTACCGTGTCATCATCATCATAGGAATCCGGAACCTCCTCATATGTCAGGTATCCAAGGTGAACCAACAGTGTCAGAACATCATCCTTGCAGGTAAAGGTCTCCACATCATTCTGAAATGAATCAGTATCTATCTCGATACTCTCGCCTGCTATCAGTCTGGCTATATCATCCTGCAAACCATCCTGATCCATATCAATATATACCATCAGCGACTCTGCCGCGGATGTTTTTTTCCAATATGAAGTAAACTTTCCGGAATCAACCGCCATCATAACAGAATATGGATTATAGATGGAATGCAAATGTCCCATGGTATATCCGTCGTACCACTTTTTGGCACGGTTATAATCCCGATTGTTAGTATCACATAGTTCTCTGACCTCATCTTCGGTAAACCCAATATAGTCGGCAAACTCTCCGGGTTGCAGCACCGAATACTCATTAAAATCCGATATAGCTGACTGCGAACCATCTTTTTTGATTGGCAGTATCCCGGTCATATAGGCCGCAGCCACGACTTCAGGTGTAAAATTATTGTTCTTAAACCATCCTCTCAACAAATTCAGATATGCCCTCTGTGCGATCTCATCTTCCTTCGCTTCCCTGATCACGGAGTCCCATTCATCAATAACAAACACTATTTTCGTATCTGTCCTTCTGACCAGTTCCAACAGACATGTATTCAGATCAGCTATATCACCAAACTCCGGATAAATATGCTTAATATCTTTCAGCAAAGCTGATTCAATCATAATGGGGATATCACTCAGCGGAACTTTTTTCGTTTCCGCATTAGAGATGAATCCGGTAATATCAAGACTGATCACATGATATTTGTTAATATGCTTTTCATAGTCAGGAGCCCGTGATATTATATAATCAGCAAACAGATCATGCGAATCACATGACCTGTCATAATAAGCGCACAGCATCTTTGCCGCATATGATTTACCAAAACGACGAGGTCTGCTGACGCAAATCAGATTCCTCGATGACCCTATTCTTTTGTTAATCACGCTGATCAATCCGGTCTTATCTATATAGTTATCCTGTATGATTGTCTGAAACCCGCTATTCCCGGGATTCAAATATGTTCCCATCTTTTTATCCCTCCATCCTGCCCACCAAACCTGATGACATATACAAAACGGTTTTTAGAAAAACTCAAAAACACTTATCACTTCACCGGCACATATTCCCGCACCAATCTCCCGACGCGCATCTCATCCGCGTACTCATAGAGACGGTCGAGGTTCTTTTTAGAATAGCGTTTGTACTCACGCAAAATTGATTTCAGCATGTCGTCACCGATTTTATCAGCCATGCGGATGCAGTCGACTACCGTACGGTCAACGTCGTACACACGGACTTTTATTCCGGCCGAAGTATAGGTTTTGACATCTTTATCAAATGCTCTTGCGGAATAATAGTGTCTTGAAACAGGAAATTTCAATTCCATTCCGGCACGGTCGGTACGCATCGTCGCGATGTATACCCTGTCGGGTTCATGTTTCAGCAATCCATGATAAAAACACGCACTCGGCCCGCAGATCACGGCACGGTCATTTGTCATGCATGCCTCTACGAATTTGTAATCGTCCGGTTTCTTTTTCCCTAAAAAAGTTCCCCAATAGTTTCCGTGAGATATCCTCTCAATCTCTCCACTCTCATACAGTTCCCTGATGTGGATAGTGGATACTTTGTTTTTCAACAAAGTTCGCGTCCGCATGTATCCGGACGACTTTTCAAACATTGCATAGATTTTGTCATAGGTTCTTTTTAACATCTCTGTTCCCTCCCAGTTTTCATAACCCTATTACAGCCACCTGTCTTGGCACCGCATTATACGCTGTTTACAGCACCATGATATACATATAATATATCTTTATCGGCAAACGCGCATCACGATACGCATGCCGGCAGATATCCTCGTAAACCTCTCTGAACTTGAACATCGCCTGATCAGTCAGATCATCAGGACCAAACGCCCCATGGAAAACCATCTCCACGTAATATGTAACGGTCTCCCGAGGCACTTTCAGGGTCTCACACAGTTCATCAATATACTCTGCCATTGACTGATTATGGTACCTCACGCCGCGATGCATGAAATACGGTGTCAGATGTCTGTGAGTCATCCTGATGCGACGTCGTTTATTCTTCATATCAGAAAGTTTTTTCCGGAACATATACATCCGGATCCGTCTCTGTCCCTCTGCCACAAGCGCAATTCCCGCCAGAATCCCGACGATAATAAGTATTACGATCAGAACACGTGAGCTGCTGCCCTTACCCTGATGTCCGTCACTGCCACCATCCTGTGACCCGGAATCATCCATATCATCAGGATTGTCCTCATTTCCGTCTATGTCCTCGAACTCCATGCTTTCCTCAGGAGTCTGCGTCACGGTCGGCGTCGGCGTTACCTCTGCAGGTCCGTCGCCACCCGATCCGTCCGAATAGCCTCCGTCATCACTCTGGTCACTTCCCAGCTGTTCCCCACGTCCCGGAGTTGTCTCGAAGGTTACAAAGCCATATCTCGGGTCGTATACCTCTATCCATGCATGCGCGTCATAATCAGGTACGGAAATCTCACCCGGAACCCCCTTCTCCAGTTCCTCCTGGGTAATATACAACCCCTCTACATATCGCGTGGGGATACCGAGACTCCTTAGCAGTATTGCCGCTGATGTTGCGTAGTACGTGCAGTAACCTTTTTTATTCTCTGTTAAAAAGTATTCGACGGAATCCCTGTCCGACGGAGTTTTTCCGGGATTTTCCGAATAAACCGTATCCCGGGATATGTATGCGCGAACGGCTCTCAGGACATCACTGATATCACCTTCGCCCTCCTGATACTGCTGTATTACAGGTTTGTAAGCATTTTTAAAATCCTCACAGACGCCCTCCAGCCCCTCGGGAATCTGCAGGTAGTACTTTTCGGCAAACGCCTTCAAGGCATTTGATTTTTCCTCGTAGGTGGTCCAGAAAACAGGATCCACCAGATCCTCAGACGGCGTCATCAGGATCCGACGCATCGCATAACCGTAATTCAGATAGTATTCCTCATCGTATTCAATTCCCGGAATGCGAGTGTGCATGCTGCCGTCACCCTCTGTTATATATCCTGTAACAGGCAGCACAGGAATCAAATAATTACCGAAACCGAAAGCAAGATTCCGCACATGCATCTCGCCTGTATTCCAGATGTTTTCAAGGCCGCTTTTTTCATTATCTCCGACATCATTCCGCAGCTGCACATGATAACTGTCAGGCGTAATATTCTGCGAACTTAATGTGGCTAAATCCTCTTTGTATTCGGCACTTTTTTTATTTGATGTCCACTTATTATTCTCATAGACATTCGCAACAAATCCTTTTAAATATAATCCGTAATTTGTACTGACATCCCCGGATATTTTAATCAACGTCCTGCCGGTATGATTAACGCCTGATGTTTTGCCTATCTTGCCATAATCGATCGCCGACTCATTAAAATTCGAACGTATCCATGTAAAAATATCCTCCATGTCCCATGACGCGAGCGCCAGCATGGTGTTTTTGGTCTCAAGCAGTTTATCCTTGTTACGGTCATATCTGTCGGGCGGAACAATAATGTATGAGATTGTTCCGATTATCAGTCCTGTTAACAACAACAAAATCGACAGTTTCTGTCGCAGCCATCTGTCTGTTGAATTTGTTTTCAGCTGTCTCGTTCCGATAACTGAAACCAATACCGACAGGTACAGAATCACGTCCATAAAATAACCGACTCTGCCGACATAAAAAGGCAGGAGCATGAACGGTACCGTACAGATTATAAAAACGCTGGAACGCCGTTTCCGGTAGAAAAAGGCTGATACGACCGCTACAATAAATACTCCGACTATTATCATCACGAGCGTTGTTGAAAAATTTACATTCAGCTTTGCATCACCCGTATTATTATATGTAAAAAGTGAGAGATTACTACCGGTAAAATTCATGAATTGTTTCAGGAAATTATTGATTATTGTAATGGTCCCCTGATACAATTCCTCACGAAACCTGAACGCGATCAGGACATAAAAAATCAACAGTCCCGCGATGCCCGCGAGTTTACCTCCGCGGATTGTTTCGAGTACGGTAAACAACGCATAGAATATCACACACGCCACAGCCATTATTGTAATAAAAAGTAACCTGTCGTAGACTAATTCTATGCCGGTCGCCGTGCATGTGAGTGCAGACGTAACGCCCAGAAACACCATCAGTATCTGGATGAATTCCATAAATATATTGATCAGTTTACTTGAACGTTTTACCAAAACAGTTACCTCAGTTTATTATATTACGCCTAATGGGTTCAGCTCTCTCTGTCATTAGCACTGATGGATTTCAAATACCCGGACAGGTAATAATGTCGGGTTATTGGGTGTCGGTAGTACTGCTCCTCAGATCCATGACCTCCAGCCGGTTTCGTGTCAGACCGCTGTTCTCAAGATCACCGTGATCACAGACAGTCAGATACATTGCCGACTCGAGCGGCCGTCCCTGATCCCATGTCTGATACGCTGATACAAGTTCCGTTGGATCCGATGTCGGGCGTGTCCGGAACAAATCCTGAAACATCCACAGAAGTTCCTCCTCATGCTCGACCAGTCTTTCCTCAACAACATCCTTTTCATGATTGTACCAGATCATATGCTGCGGAACCATATGCTCTATCATATACAGAGATATTGAGTATATTCCCTGTACGAGCGCATTAGCATTTCTATGCCATTCCTCACCGCTGCCGGAGACACACAGATCAATAAAAATGTGAAGAGCCTTTGTCAGCGGCAAAGATCCGTCCTTTACCATAAGAGTGCCGGTTTTCGAACTCAGTTTCCAGTGGATACGCTGTATTTTATCACCGTCGGCATACTCGCGGATGTCAAAAACCTCGGAAGGATCGTCTCCTTTTTTATAAAGAGAAAACCGATCACTGTCCTCATCGGTTTCATTGTACCATTTGTCCCTGTCCAAATAGAAATCCTTCGTCGGCGGCATGATCAGCACATGCTGTCTGGGATAGTTTTTCCCGATAGTCCATGCGAATATGCTGAGATAATCGTAAATCCGGACTTTTTCCACCGTGATAGCCAAATCTCCGCAGTTCTCCATCGGAACAACTATGCGTCGATCCCTTTTTCTGCCTGCGTCAACGGAAAAACGCACCTTCATCCTGCCTGATTCACCGGAGAATTTGTTTGTGTAGTAAACGCGCGCTATTCCCTTTGTAATTGGCAGGATTTTGTTTCTATTCTCGAGAGAAAGCGTTATAGCCGCGCGCGCCGGCTTCTCCATGTCATCTTTTTCTGTCATAGGATTTTTTGAATCAACAGAGGCCGTAATCCGGGTACGCATAAATATCAGAAACAGAAACATGACGATGGGCAAAAATAAAAGAATGCCTGCAATCGCCACCGTGCCGAATTCCAGATAGAATATACATATAAAGATCCCCATCAGACATAGCAGGGCATACAATATCGTTCCAACGGTCATGATAATTTACCTTACATAATCGATTTACGGTTATGCCAGTTTCGGAGCCGGTACGCGACCGACGATTTCATCTATAATATCTTCCTCGGTTACATGTGCCATGCGCGCCTTGCCGTTCAGCAATACGCGATGCGCCAGCACGGCGCCGGCTACGGATTTTACATCCTCCGGCAAAACAAACGCGCGTCCTGCTACATATGCTCTGGCACGTGACATATCCATCAGCGCCAATGTTCCTCGCGGGCTGACTCCCAATGAAAGCATTGCATGTGAGCGTGTTCCGTCAACGATTCTGGACAAATAGGTCAATACTTTATCATCAACATGTATCTGTTTTACCTGCTCCTGCATAGCGATCAGTTCTTTTTTTGAGATGATCTCACGAACCGAATCAAGAGGGTTTGTTTCCTGACGTTCCTTGATGAGGCGCATCTCCTCCTCCATCGTGGGATATCCCATCGATATGCGTATCATGAAACGGTCAAGCTGTGACTCAGGCAGCATCTGCGTCCCTGCCGAGCCGACAGGGTTCTGTGTCGCCATGACTATGAATGGAATCGGAAGCTGTCTGGTAACGCCGTCAACAGTTACCTGCCCCTCCTCCATTACCTCGAGCAGCGCCGATTGCGTTTTGGTAGAGGTACGGTTGATCTCATCAGCCAATAACAGGTTACAGAGTATCGCGCCCGGTTTGTACTGATATTCGCCGTCCGGACCGATCATATTGAACCCGACAACGTCACTCGGTAAAACATCCGGTGTAAACTGGAGTCTCCTTTCCGTCAGTTCCATGGCTCTTGAAAAAGCAACCGCCAGGGTTGTTTTTCCGACACCGGGAACATCCTCGATCAGGATATGTCCACCGGCGAGAATTGCCGTCATAACGAGACGGATCTCATGATCCTTGCCTCGAATAACCTGCGCTACCTCATGTAGTATCGATTCTGTTCTGTCGTTCATATCATACCCTCCAAAAAATATTTAGGCACCGACTTTTGCCGATGCCTTTATTCAACCAACCTTCATGCGGAACTTTCGCACCTCGCGTTCGTTATCGGCGTCTACTTTTTCTATATGACCGCCTATCCCGCGGATCTTCTCCTCAAATTTTTCATAACCACGTTCTATGTAAAAAATCTGGTCAACTGAAGTTATCCCTTCAGCGGCAAGTCCTGCCATAACAAGAGCCGCTCCCGCTCGCAGATCCGGAGCACTGACCTCAGCTCCGGTAAAGTTCTCAACGCCGGTGATAAATGCCGCATTTCCCTCAACAGTAATGTTGGCACCCATCCGACGGAGTTCGCCGACATATTTCAGACGGGTTTCAAATATGGTTTCCGTAACGATGCTGGTTCCCTGTGACAGTGCAAGCAGCGTTGTCATCTGAGGCTGCATGTCTGTCGGAAATCCGGGATAAGGCATTGTCTTGACATTTGCGTACGAAAGACGTCCCTCAGCTCGCACCCGAACGCAATCATCATACTCATCCACCTGACATCCTATCTCTGTTAATTTGGCCGTGATGGCCTCAAGGTGCTTCGGAATTACATTTTTGATCAGCACATCGCCCTTGGTTGCTGCCACCATCAGCATAAAGGTTCCCGCCTCTATCTGATCCGGGATGATGGTGTACTCGCTCCCGTGAAGCTCCTTCACGCCGCGGATTCGAATTGCATCAGTACCGGCGCCTCGAATGTTCGCGCCCATGGAGTTCAAAAAGTTGGCTACATCAACGATGTGCGGTTCCTTGGCCGGGTTCTCGATGATTGTTTTTCCCTCGGCCATACATGCTGCCATCATGATATTGATGGTCGCGCCGACACTCGGACAGTCTAAATAAATGTGATTTCCACGCAAGTTCTCCGCGCGCGCGTCAATCTTGCCATGATGTATGGAGACGCGGGCACCCAATTGCTCAAAGCCCTTGATATGCTGGTCAATCGGTCTGCTTCCGATCTGGCACCCGCCGGGCAGAGCCACCAGTGCTTTTTTGTATTTTCCGAGCAACGCGCCAACTAAATAATAGGAGCCGCGGATCTTGCGGATAGATTCCTGATCTACATTAACATCGTTGATCAGAGCGCCGTTTATCCTGACTGTTGTAGTGTCGATCCTCTCCACGATTGCGCCGATATCCTCAATGGCGTCCAGTAACACGCGAACATCGTCCACATCCGGGATGTTCTCTATTGTGACCGGCTCGTTTGCCATGATAGCCGCGACTATGATTCCCAGCGCGGCATTTTTGGCGCCGCCGATTGTCACGGAGCCTGCAAGCGGTGTACCGCCGCGGATCATGTACTTCCAGTTACTCATAGTTCCTCCATATCATTTCTGACCTAATACACCATGCGGACCTTGTAACCAAGTAAATCCGAAAGGTCAGGATATATTTGTAAAAAGCAGTCGATCTCGTCGAAAGGAGCCGAAAGAACAACCACAAACTCCTCGCCGAATTCGTGCATTACCTGCATTAATTGGTCGACTGATTCACGAGTCAGTTCAGCCGCCTCTGTTACCAGGAGACAACGTCCGAGAATGCGATCGATCTGATCTATCAGACGAAGCTCATTCATGCGCTCGGCAGTTATGCGAATAACCTTCTGAGCGGTAGAATAACCGAGGCGTGTTAATTCCTTTGATATTCTTTTGGTCATGGTGAGAGTCATTTTGTCCTCACCGCCTGCCAGCACAAAGTGCGGGGGTTCATAATCACGTCGGCGAAGCTTTGCAATCACATCCCGTGGTGTCCAATAGCGGATGCCGCGACCTGACACATCCTCAGGTCCTTCCTCATAATTATCATCCACCGCAAACATCTTCTCGATGCGGCGGGCCTTGGAAGGATCATCGGTTTTTACCGGCGTACCAACGGTTTCTGCCTGTCCCCGCCTGTTGAGGTATTTTGCCTCGAAACCGCCACGCGCGTCCTCGACATACTCCTCGCCTGACGCGGTATGAGGAGTCCCAACGCCTTCTATTATCGGCGCGGACGAATCTGCATACGGATCCTCCGTAGTGTAAACCTCATCAGTGTTGTAAGCAGGTGTATCAACATACTCACTCTGTTCAGGTTCTGCATATACAGGCTGCTGCACAGGTCCGGTATATCCCACAATCGGCGGTTCCGGTGTATACTGATCCGGATCCAGCTGCAACGATTCTGTCGGCTGCACCGGTTCAACCTCGAGTTGTTCTATTTTTGTCCGTCCGGTCTGTTTCAGCATATCATCCAATGTAGGGGAGGATGATTTTTCCGGTTCCTGAACACCGGCGCTCTGCTCAACGATCCGGCTGACCTCCTCGCCGACATGTTCATTGATCGCTGTTACTATCTCCGACTCAGCCTCCAGACGCGCCGCAAGGTTTTCCGATGTTTCCTTAACCACCTGTGTCGTGGCGGGATCGACTTTTTCCTCCTCATCCGGAAGTATCCGCGCACCGCCGAACCACAGATGCAGATCAGCCATCTCGCGTTTATAATCCTCCTCGCGCCCGACGGTCTGATAAGCCTCCGCCAGCATTTTTCCCCAGGATTCCATGTATTCTTCCTTTTTGAAATCCTCGAGCAGTTTTATTTTCTCATCGGTGCTCGCGCCCAACGCCTCAGCCATGGAAAACCGCAGTTCAAAATCATCTGCCACGGCTCCGTCCATTTTTTCAAATTCCTTCAGATAAACCTTGGCATCGCCGAACTCCCCGATCCGGATCAACACCTCTATATAATCCTTCAGATGACGGCGTATCTTGGTCGAGTTGAACAGATACAGATATGTCGCCTTCATCTCTTCATAATGGCCGGTCTTCTCCTGAACCTCAGCCATGAGTTTCAGATCCATCACGGAATCCATATCTTCGGGAGCGAGTTCGGATATTAAATCCCATGCTTCATTATACTTTTTATCGTGCGTCAATTCACGAAGCATCTCGCACCGTCGTTCTATCTCACGTCTTCTCGCCATTATCCACGCCTCCAAAAACAGATCTGCGACTCCTATGCGTTCCTGACAGGTACCTTCAGGCCTCTAACAGAAACGCCCTCGTCTTTTCGATCTCGGGTGGAATATCCACGCCGTTTTTGGTAAATTTATGCATAACATTCGTAATATTCTTCTCTATCTTTTTCTGCTCCATCGTATGCCGTTTCGCAGCATCCGCATATGAGGTCTGTGAAACCAGTCCGGCTGCAATCTCCTGAGCGATGGGGCAGTATGTAAAAAGTATATCCCGACTGATCTTGTTGAGGCGCATTGCTCCGACAGCCTCCTTGAGGATCCAGTCCGTATAGTCCTTGGTAAACACATCTCTGTGTCTGTTTCCTGCCTGTGTCAGCTGAGCCTTAACCTTTTCCTTTTTCTCCGCAGACAGATCGGAATTCTTTTTATAAAACTGCAGGTAATCCGTATATTCGCTGGTCAACGAAGGATAGCGGTAATTGTTCCATTGCGCGCCCATGTCGGTCCGGCATTTTTCCCAACGGAAATGCGCCATCATGCGCAGCACCATGCTGTCAATGTCACCCTCCGACAACGTAGGCATGAGAACGCGGGCATGAGAGGTTTTAACCTTGCCCTCGATATCCTGCCACATCTGGCAGCCTCCGCCGCATACCGGAAAAAGTATGAAATCCGGAGTATACCTGTCTATATTTGTGAAATTGTTCAGCTCGATCTCCTCATAATAAGAGCGGATCTCGCGGTAAAAAATACTGTAGTCGACCTTTTCAACCTTGCGCACGGCAGCGTTGATCGCCGCTCCCGTGACCGCTGCCGTTGACAGTGTAGTGAGTATCCCCTCGGAACACAGCACCGGCACAAACGTAGAGATGTTACCATTTATCAGGCGGTCCGCGTATTTAAAAAGGTTGTCAACCTCAAAATGCAGTTTTGCTTCGGCATCAGCCATCGCGATATCAGCCGCTGCCTTATCCTTGGCATGATCCTTGCGGACATGTTCCTCGTAATCCTCATCAAATTCATCCTTGGACGGAAGTTTGTTGCCCTTGTATATCTCCTTCAGCCACTCCGCCATAGTATATACATGGCAGTCGAGGTCACCGACGCCTATATCCGGCAGGCTGATAAGTGTGCGCAGATCCTCCTCAGTCAACAAATCCTCACTGACATAGCCGTAGGTGAGGAACAAGTGTACCGCCAAAGGTGGTTTCGGATCGCTGAAGCTTTTTTTAACAGCTGCCTCATACACAATAAAGAACGGTTCCGTAACCTTTTTACGAGTGGCAAGCGCCTCCTTGGTTCTGCCGAATTTGTCCGTCAGGCGCATAAACCCATCAAGCGCTGAACGGAAATTTGCCTGCACCTCCTCGGATACACCACTGTATTCCAATATCTGCGAAAGCGATCCGTTCAGGGCGCTCAGATCCTGCGAATCCTCCTCTACCGTTACATTAACATCGTCGGACAGCAGTGCCATATAGAGCGCCTGCATATGGTCACGGTTAAGTTTAGGATCGGTCCCGACCGTTTCAATCAGTACTTTTTCAGTATCATCAATCCTGCTGATAAGCTCATCTATAAGCGTTGATATTTTTGCGTTTTCCTGACCGCTCTTTTTCATGTCAAGAGCCGTTTTTGCCGTGAATGAAAACAGGTTTTTTTCATCCATGATGAGCGACCGGAAAAACTTGAAGATCCACTCACCGTAAATCCTGCAGGCCTCAACGAGCGGAGGAAACAGCTCACACTGCTCCATGTAATGTCTGAAGGAAATCAACGGTTTCGAACCGAGAAACGCGCGTTGTGCTTCAACCTCCACACCGGCTGCCTCGAGGTAATAGTTTAATCCCGACGGCAGTTTCGGATCCTCAATCGTCTCCGTGCCGATGCGCTCCAGAGCAGGAATCTGCTGCGGAACAAAGCCTACATCCGTGAATTCGGATTTATATGTATT
Organism: Eubacterium sp.; assembly: GCA_017614395.1. GTDB lineage: Bacteria > Bacillota > Clostridia > Lachnospirales > Lachnospiraceae > Eubacterium_F. Next base: position 14,248 of record JAGABX010000026.1, on the reverse strand, counting down.
GTAACTCTCCGCAAGGAAATCCTTCAGGCTGTGAGTTGCCTCACGAAGGGTTTTAAACGATTTGTAAATATCCCTTATGAAAAAGTTCTGCGACGTCACCAAAAGCCCACGGTACTGCGCCTTGCCCTCGATGAGTTTTTTCACGCGGGACACGTCGTTAACGGGCAACGGATAAACTGTCACGCCATCCCCTGCCACATAGGTAAATTCGTGTTCGCCGCGCATCACATCACAAATGCCTAAAAAGTTCCCGCTGCCAAGCGTCATCATGATGCCGGTAGAACGTACTACAACCCGACCCTTCAGAACAAGGGCCACACAGCCCAAAGGATCACCCGCCTCAAATATAACGGTACCCTTTGCAACCGGCGTTGTTTCATTGATTGTAAGCTCTGCCGCCATGTATTGCTCCTCTATAAAAAGTTCCGTGCGCCTCACTTCGAATCCGGTCCTTCCGGCGTTACCGCGGTCGTAAGCTCAACCCAGGCGACCTCACGGCACACGGAAGAGCTCGCTTAGTGCTGCTTCGTTCCCGACCTGACACGGTTCACGAGTCCCCGTTGCATGAGACCCGGGCATCAACGCCACGTACCTCGGGCAGCCCGTCCGGCCAGGACCCTCGGTGAGACAACACCCCTGCTAGAGCGGATTGCAGGTACAGGGCACCGCTAACTCCCCGGCTGCACGGAAATGTTGACATTAGTTATTTGATAAATCCGCCGAATCATAGTGTATCGCGATCTGCTTTTTATCATACATTTTGTAGAATTCCATCATTATTCTGTCGGTAACTACATGAACCTGCTCCTCATCCATATTCAGCAGCAGGACAATGCGCTGTGTCGCACTGTATTTTGTAGTCGCGTCCACGCTTCGGATGCTTTTTAATATGGCGCGTTCCAAAATGGTCATTACACGATCCGTCTCGTCAACAGATACCTTGTGCTCCGTATCCGACATGAGTGTAAAAAGCAGAAGCCGTACATGCTGATGATTTCGCTCCGCCACATCGGTAATGTAGTTCAGCATTGTAGTAAATGCCGGCAGGTCGACCTCGAGTCCTCCGCTGTCGCGTTTGCGGTTTTTCAAAACCGATACCAGCGCCCGCAAATCGGCAGATGCTTTTTCCTGACGATCTATCTCATCCTGACCGCGCCAGTGGATGTAGTAACAATCCTCGCTCTGATGCTTCGCAACATAAAGAGCTTTGTCGGCGCGTTCGTAAACCACGTTGAATTCTTCTTTCTCATGGTCGATCATCGCTATACCGATCGACACATTCAACTTGCCGAGAGCAACCTGCTCGTTTTTCTTCGCATTCAATTTATCGCGGAATTTTTCAGCCATGCGTGTCGCGTGCTCAGGCGTGATCACACGCGGGAATACGGCTACAAATTCATCGGCGCCGAATCTGGCTACAATGCCCTTTTCACGGAAGGACTGAATCAGTTTGGAAACTGTCTGGAGATAAATATCTCCGACCATATAGCCTTCCGTTTCGTTAACAACATGGAACTGGTCGATGTCGAATATGAACAGGGTTCCCTGTCCCTGACGGGTGGTTTCCTGCAGGAGTTTCAGACCGTAATTGCGGTTGTATGCGCCGGTCAGCTCGTCGTGCATGTAATTGTTTGCCAGTTGCTCCTCCTGTTTCTCCATGACACGTGACAACAACTCGGTTGCCTCGCGGACCTCCTTGGGTTCCTCATAGTGCTCCTCAGAAATCAACCTGTCCTCACGCAGGAGACGGAGCATCGCTGCACCGGCCTCCGGATCAAACTGCGTTCCGAGTCCTTTTTCTATCTCCTCCATCACAATGCCCGGCTCGAGGCGATTCCTGTATATACGGGTACTCGTCATGGCGTCATATGCATCCGCTACTGCAATGATGCGTGCGATCTTCGGAATCTCATCTCCCTCGAGTCCGTCAGGATAACCCTTGCCGTCATAGCGCTCGTGGTGGTATTTCGCGCCGACGTCTATCTCGTGGATCATTCCGATATCCTTCAGAATATCCGCTCCGATGATGGTATGATTTTTCATTAACTGATATTCATCATCTGTCAGCTTGCCCGGTTTATTGAGTACGGAATCCGGCACACCTATTTTTCCGATGTCATGCAAAAGCGCGATGAATTTGATGTCCTCAACCTCCTGATCGGAATAACCCAATTCCTTCGCGATACTTTTGGAATAATCCGAAACACGGCGCGAGTGACCCTGCGTGTACTCGTCCTTGGCATCGATCGTATTCGCAATGGTCTGGATCGTGGCAATTGTCATCTGCTGCATGTTTTCCTTCGACCGGGTATTATTCTCATCAATTATGCTGTATATCCTGGCGCCGACGATGGAGCCGATGATGCAGAATACGAGCAACGCAACCTGGATCTCTACTTCCTTGACATTATGCGAGTTTATTTCGCCGGATGTGGCTCTGATAAAAATAGATGCTCCGTTAATCAACAGAGTTGTAATACCGGCGACGACCACCATAAATATATCGTGATACAACACGATCAATATCATCATAGGGATAATGTAGGTAAACACTAATGTTGTGTTAGAGGTAAACATTACAAATACATACATTATCATGTATCCGACAAGCACAACATATCGCAGGTAGAACCATAACGGACGTATATGATAAATAATAAACCCTACAACCGCAGGCACAACCATAACTAACGAAAAATAGAGCAGATAGCTATCTGTCTGCTCTCCGTTCAGTGACTCGAACACATAGCCGACAAGCATAACACCGGCTATGATCAGCCAACCATAGACGAGTGCCGCATTCAACGACTTGTCACTCGGCTTGTCCTCTCTTTTTGCAAAATGAAGCCTTTCAAACATATTCTCCCCCATATTTTGCCGATCTTCCGGCGAGTTATTTCACTATCATTATCATTCGTTCTTTTTACTACGCAGCTCCCTGAAAAAGGAACTCATCAGTGCCGCGCATTCTTCCCTTAAAACTCCCTCGCGTACCGTGACCTGATGGTTAAATCCGGGCGTATCAAGTATGTTTAACACCGATCCCGCGCATCCGGCCTTTGGATTCCTCGTTCCCATTACAACCGTCGGAATACGCGCCTGGACGATAGCGCCCGCGCACATGGGACACGGCTCCAATGTTACATAGAGCGTACAGTCCTCGAGCCGCCAGTCACCCACATGTCTGCTCGCCTGCTCAATAGCCTCTATTTCGGCGTGAGCCAGGACTCTTTTTTTTCTGTTTCGCCTGTTATATCCCTTGCCGATGATCCGTCCGTTTTGCACGATTACGCATCCGATGGGCGTATCTTCCTTGCGGTAAGCACGTTTTGCAAGGCGAATTGCCTCCCGCATGAACACCTCATCCTCCACAGCATCCCCCTACTGTTTGTGCACATAAAAGAAAACAACACAATATACGCCATTTTTCGAAATTGTCCGACAAATGGGCACACATACATATCTATAATATAACCGAAAACGGGAAAAAAGGCAACCCTTTTTTCATATTTTTAACACATTTTTGAAACACTTTCTATTGACACAAAAATGACAAAAACGCCGTGAAACGACTTTTTCTATGTCCGAACGACAGCTTCCGATGTCCCAATGATGCTTGTTTTCGGGCACTTTTTATGCTATAATATAGACATGCATCAGACACAAAAGAAAGGAGGACAGGGATTGAAAGAGGAATAACGAACAATGTGAATTTGATGCGGGCCGGGTTTACATCACGCACACGGAACGATTTGGTTCCTTTGGGAGCATGCATGAAACAGTTTTCGTGATCAAACTGTACGACTGCAATTTTTGCACCATACCGGCCTAAAACGAAACTGAAAAAACATGTGAATCGAAAGAGGGTGTATTGAAAATGGAAAGGAGAATCCATTTTATGGATCAGCTGCAATATGCCCGGGAACACGGTATCGGCATAGATGTGGACGGAGTATCGTATTCGAACCGCTATCCACAGGATGTCATAGCCGTTATGCAACGGGGAAATTACATGGTTGACTACGACAGCGACGACGAAGGCAGGATAACCGCAATCCACGTTAACCACATATCCCATTGCAGCTGATCGAATTTTTGTTGTTGTAAATGACTACTTTTTAGACTATCGGTAGGACACACAGGGGGGCATTATTGCTCCCCTTTTTCTAATTAAAATTTATGTTTTTGCCGATATATATACGTAACTATAGTATGCTGCAACTGCAGCGCGTAATCAACTTAATAGACATGGAGGTGTGTAGCCATGGTGATCAGTTCAAGCGAAGTCGCTATGAGCTCAGGCAGAGCTTACAAGCGGCAGACGCGTGATCGTTCATCAGTCCGGACCTGGGGTGAGGTTCTGGGAGCTGCGACATCACCCCGGGCACAGGATAGCCGAACGATTACGCAAACAGAAACAAATGCAGCCGCTGTTGAGTTATATCAAAACTACTCATCCGGCGGCAGGCTCGTCGCAGCGAATGCAGAAAAAGCATTTGCAGGCGAGACCAAAAAAACGGAGACGCGCGAGATCAGTTTCACTGAAAAAAGTGATTCCGAGGAAATAGGCGTCACCGTTTACAGAGAAGTAACGGGAACTATGTTCAGACGGTTGTTTACCGGTTCGACGGAAAACACGAACGAATCGGAGCAAACGTCAGGCAGGCCGATGACGCTCATTGAATTTTTCTCGTTACTGATCCGACAACGGCAGGAGGATTTCCGGCGGTTTTTGGAAAACTACCGAATCGGAATGCAGAACAGTTCGTCCGGAGGCATCCCGCAGCTATCCGGTCAGAGCGGTATGACAATGCAGACAGAAATAATCACCGTATCAATCGCGGGCGACAATGAAGCGGAGCAGACCTATTCATTCGTCGGAAACGGAGGGAAACTGAAGATCAATATCACACGTCAGGAGACTTCATCCAGTGAGACCGAGGATGAAAAAACAGCCTTTGCAACCACAGGACGTGTTCAGACCGCTGACGGCAGGGAAATTGATTTTGATGTTTCACTGAATATGAGCAGACATTTTGAACAGGCGAGCGAGACCGTAACGAAAAATGCTTCCGTGAAACTGACTGATCCTCTCGTGATCAATTTCGGAACAGGGAGCGCGGAACTAACCGACAGTCACTTTGAGTTCGATATCGACTGCGACGGGGAACTCGACAATATTGCCCTGCTCGGACAGGCTTGCGGGTATCTCGCGATAGACCTCAATGAGGATGGCAGGATCGGGGACGGCAGCGAGTTATTCGGAACAAAATCAGGTGACGGTTTCGCAGATCTCGCCGTTTATGATGTGGACGGAAACGGATGGATCGACGAAAACGATCCTGTTTTTGACAAGCTGAGAATCTGGTCCAGAGATCCCGACGGCACGGAGCATCTGGCAGGTTTAGGAATCAGGGGAATCGGCGCCATATATCTCGGCAGTTCCCCGACACAGTTTTCTCTGAAAAATGAAGCAAACGAAACACAGGGCATTATCCGTTCGACAGGCATATTCCTGCGAGAGGATGGCTCCTCCGGGACAGTACAGCAGATTGACCTCGCTAAACATCCTATAGCCGGGTAGAGGGTTTAGCTCACTTGGAAGTTATGTACTTCTCAAAAGTATAACTCCATACAAAATCCCTATAACATAAAACGGTTGTCATACTCATTACAGTATGGCGACCGTTTTTGTTTTGTCCATTTTCCGTAATTATTCCCTTGACATTATCAAGTATTTAATGTACTATTTTATGAAGAAAATCTAATTCTGTATTTATCTTTTGGAGAGTTATATATGCTCAAACGAGTTGAAGAAAATGAGATCATACTCCGTGAAGGAGATCATGACGAATGTTTATACAAGGTTCTCTCGGGAAATGTTGAGGTGTATTCCGGTTACGGAACCGACAGAGAGACAATACTCGGAATCCTGTCTGAAGGTGATTATTTCGGCGAGTTGGGTTTGTTGACCGGTACACCGTCAATTTATACGGTTGTGGCATACAATAATGCGCTTATTTTGTCTGTTGAAAAGGATCAGCTGCTCTCATATGTCAAGCAAAACCATAATGACCTGATAGCAATCATGACGAATATGGCATATTCAATGCTCAACATGAAAACAAACCTCGACATGATGACAAATGACGTCACTATGCTCCTGAAGGATCGCGAGGACACAAAAAGGACTCAGGAATTAAAAAAACGAATAAGCGATAGCGACATACGTAAAGCTATGATCAGATACCAATCGTTATACTCACGGTAAATTTGGGATTACAAACAAATCAAACATTTTTCATCAAATCAAATCGGATTGAACAGATCAGATAATTTTTCATATTTAAGATATAGACAAAACATGCTTATTATAACAGGAGGAAACATCAGATGAAAAAAATAATCTTAACAGGTGACAGGCCTACAGGAAGACTGCATGTAGGGCATTACGTAGGATCTCTGCGCCGCCGGGTAGAACTTCAGAATTCAGGTGAGTATGATGAGATACACATCATGATCGCCGATGCTCAGGCGCTTACTGATAATGCTGATAATCCGGAAAAAGTAAAAAACAATATTTCCGAAGTAGCGTTAGATTATCTGTCCTGCGGATTAGATCCGGAGAAAACAAATATATTGGTGCAGTCATATGTCAGTGAGTTGACTGAACTGACTTTTTACTACAGTAATTTAGTTACTGTATCGAGATTGCAGCGGAACCCAACCGTAAAATCAGAAATACAGATGCGCGGATTTAACGCCAGCATTCCGGTAGGCTTTTTCACATATCCGATCTCACAGACCGCCGACATCACAGCGTTCAAGGCAACTACTGTACCTGTAGGCGAGGATCAGTTGCCGATGCTGGAACAGGCGAGAGAAATCGTTCGGAGTTTTAACTCAACCTATGACGAGGTTTTAGTCGAGCCCAAGGCTCTCCTGCCGGAGAATGAAATTTGCTCACGACTTCCGGGAACGGACGGCAAGGCTAAAATGAGCAAATCTCTCGGAAACTGCATCTATCTCGCCGACGATCCGGAGGATATCAGGAAAAAAATAATGAGTATGTTTACCGATCCCAATCATATAAAAATCGAGGATCCCGGATCGCTCGAGGGCAACACGGTATTTACATATTTAGACGCATTTTGCAAGGATGAATTATTCGAAGAATATTTACCTGAATATCAAAATCTGCAGGAATTAAAGGACCATTACACGCGGGGAGGCCTCGGCGATGTAAAGGTGAAAAAGTTCCTCTACAACGTTCTGATGGAGGAGCTGTCGCCGATTCAGGCACGTCGCAAGGAATGGGAAAAAGACATTCCGGCTGTTATGGAAATCCTGCATCAGGGCAGCATCGCCGCGCGCGAGGTGGCAGCGAAAACTTTATCCGAAGTCAAAGACGCGATGCAAATAAACTACTGGAAATAACTTTTTCTTATCAGCTTTTTAACAGCGGAACCGAGTCCTATTGCGGCAACAGTTTTAATTAAATCACCGGGGATAAACGGGATCACACACATACCGAGTGCGGCACCTACCGGCGTTCCCGTGGATATAACAAACCATGCAGTTCCGAATGCATACAGCACTATTGTTGCTATCACCATACCGACAAACTGGATTGATACCGCTACGACAACTTTTCGCATGTATTTTTCTGATAACGCAATAAAAAGTCCACCTATCAGAACCATCGGGATATATCCTATCAGATACCCTCCCGTGGGACCGGCAATTTTTGCTATTCCACCCTGATAATTTGTAAAAACCGGAAGTCCCGCCAGTCCTATCAATAAATACAGAGCACAGGAAACCAATGCGGAACGCGTTCCTAAAATATATACAGATATAAAAAGCAACATAGTCTGTAATGATATCGGCACCGGTCCTATCGGAATCGCTAACGGACCCACTACGCAGAGTACCGCTGCTGCCAGTGCGATTTCAACCATCACAACTACGCTGTTTTTCTCAGTTACGGTTCTTCCTTTCATGTCGTTCCTCTATAGCTTAGCTAACTGCGACAAGGCTTTATCCTTGATGATGATCTTGAAATGCTCATTGAAATAGTCCTGCGTCGCATAGGTTACCGGCTCCTCCGAACCATACTCCGAAATAGTAGAGCATACGGAATGAAATGCATGCTTGCCATTGCCCCGATTAAGCAGGAGGTAATACTTTTTCCCGATTGAATCCTTCCACACTGTGTTTTTCCCGGTATAGGCGGGAGTCACGCGATGCGCAGCCTCAATGATGGGATTAATTGAAACGAATGAATAAACCTTGATCCTCTCCTGAATGTTGTCAGGATGCTTTTGTCTTTTTGAGGTTTTGCTGTTTCCGAAATTCTGTAATGCCTCGGACAACGGAATAAACCTCGACTCATCATTATCCTCCGCGTCTCCGGAGTGTTTCTCATACAACTGATCAAAGCACTTGAGCAGGTCGTCAAAGGATAATCCCGTCTGATCGTTTCCGTCAACCGCTACGTCACTGTAATCCTCATCGTCGTTCACGATCTCCTCGCCCGGGAGATTGAAATTGGCAAATTTCTCATCAAATTCCTGCGGGTTATCAACCTTTGTGATAACCAAAACCAACGACTCTCTCGATGTCGGTATGGCCTCTATCATCAACGGAATATCCTCTGTATCAAATCCGAAATCGATATTTGCCTGCTCCATCATGTCACGGAAAAGCTCCTTGGCGCGCTCGGAACCATAGGCAAGTTCACTGATCTTGATCTGTCTGTCGATCAGATCGCGTTTGCTCAACGTGCAACGGATCTGATTGTCGCTGATTCGTTCAATCTTCATAGGTCATACCCCCTTTCCTATGTAAATCTGTTGTTAATCAGCCGTTTATCTGAGTATATACTAAACCTAAATATTGACAAAATGTCGTCACATTATAATCGTCCCTGCAAAATTGTTATAAAGAGTATATAGTAAAACGTATCATAAGTCAATACTAATTCTTGGAAAATTGTGCCGTTACCGTGCTGCCAACAAAATATGTCCCTAAAAACGCGGACATTGATATCCCCTCAGGCTTGGAATACTCATCCATACGGGCTATAATTGTTGATGCTCTGCCCGAGTCATTTGAAATCGTCCGTAAAAAGACAGTGATTTCATTGTTGCCCATCAGAACCAGACTCCCCGCAGGCCACTGCGCGGGTGTTGATGCCGTCGTCTCGTTATACTGTTTGGACAAGCGTGCCCAATATCTCGACTCCCCTTCATGCTTGGCCATTTCATAGGTCTGTACTCCCGAGCCGAGGTCATTGTAGAATTCCGTCGCGACCGAGCTCCCGTTTACCGGTACAAACGGCAAGGCGTATCCGTTTACCGTGACCACAATAGCATTCCCGACATATGGCGTAGGACGCGGTGTCGGAGTCCCGACTCCCGGCGAGCCCGATGGCAACGGGGTAGCGGATGTTCCGGGTTTCAGAGACGGAATCGGCGTAACCGTGGTACCGGGTTTCACCGTCACTCCGGGTGAAACCGTCACACCTGGCGCAACCGTCGATCCCGGAGCCGGTGACGGAGTCCTGCTGACAGGTGGTGTCGCGCCTGAGGCGGGAGTTGCTCCCGGAGCCGTTGACGGACCTGCTGTCGGAAGTGCGGATTTGATTATAGTTACGCTAACCGCTCCTGAACCGAGCGACGTATCAAGTCCCGTAGTAGATGTCAACCGTCCTAACCTGGTATAAGCAAATCCTGTTGTGTGATCCTTGTATGTCAGTTCATATCTGTCAACACCATACAGCATAAAATCTCCGGTCACCAACGATCCCGGCTTGTATTCGTCGTCGCGTGTGTATCCGGTTTCATAATCATCCTCATTTGCTATTTTGGTGTTTTTATCACGATCGTTAAAATACAATACCTTCGGCAACGAATTATACAGTGCCCGCCCACATGTCGTATCAAGTATCGTCATTGGGAACTGGGCAGGTACCACGCCGTTTACAATCAGTGTTGCCTGCATCTCTCCGTTGATCGGAGGAGCAGATGTCGGATACGGAGTATATGAAGCGCCCGGCATCTCCGTATAAACAGGGGAGTCGGTCGGAATCGGTTCATCCTCCTTCGTAACCTTGATCTTCACCCAGGTGTCTTTCGTCTTTTTCCTGCTGCCGGACTGGCAGGTAACCTTGACACAGATTTTTACCGTTCCCTTTTTACGTGCTTCAATATAACCTTTTTTTGTAACGGTTGCCTTGTTTTTATCCTTTGATTTGAATTTGATAGATGTTGTACCAAATGCATTATCAAGCTTTACCTGAAGCTGACGATGTCTGCCCTTTGCAAGCGGATAAGTTTTGTGAGTAACATACGTATCCGTTATCACGAGCTGAACCTTCAGATCGGAACCCGCAGCGGATCTGCCGGTATAGGAAAACAGACCCACTATCAGGGACAAAATAACACATATAGCAACTCTACTATAATATTTTTTCATATATCGCTCCTTGCAATCTTAGCACGAGCGCTGATGTGAGCTTTTCTCACGACTCGCAAGCTCGCTGTGAGAAAACTCACGCCGCTCGTGCGGGGAGTTTATCGATAATGCCACCTGGAAAAAACTTTTAAAGAGTTCTCCAAATGTATATCGGCAAAACATTCATTCATCTTAATATACTGCCGTTATCGTTCCGCCTCCTAAAACAACATCCCCATCGTACATAACGAGAGCCTGGCCGGGGGTCATCGCGCGTTGCGGTTCGTCGAACACCACATATATATCATCGGCAGTTCCAGTACACCGGGCAGCGTCCGGTATGCGTGGCATGTGTTCCTGATCATTGTCTGCCCTCATAACGTAATCGCCCGGATAAACCGTACAGGCCGCCTCACGCGCGCGATAGCGATGCTTCGCTGTCACCCTGACCGGCTTGTTAAGTTCCGGAATCGCTATCCAGTTCACCTCCGACACGATCAGCGTATCATGGAACACCGCCTCCTCGTCAGAAAGAGTAACCGTATTGTCCTCCATGGATTTGGCACATACAAACTGCGGTCTGCCGAACGCCACACCGAGTCCCTTTCTCTGGCCGATTGTGTATCGGATTGCGCCATGATGCCTGCCGATAACGTTCCCCTGCGTGTCGAGATAATCTCCGTCAGGAAATTCCCACCCGGTATATCTCTCAATAAATGCTGCATAATCCCCGTCGGGAATGAAACAGATATCCTGGCTGTCCCTCTTCGCCGCATTGACAAAACCCTGTTCAGCCGCGATCCTCCGAACCTCGTCCTTGGTAAGGTTTCCGAGAGGAAAAACCGTATGCGCAAGTTGTTCCTGCGTCAGGTTGTAGAGAACATAGCTCTGATCCTTGGAATTATCGACTGCTTTTTTTAATAAAAAGCGACCGCTCTGCGGATCCAATTCTATACGCGAATAATGCCCGGTCACTATGTTTGAGAGCCCCTTGTCATTTGCGTATTCTAACAGCTTTTCAAATTTCAAAACTCTGTTGCAGTCAATACATGGATTTGGTGTTCCGCCGTTCTCGTAAACGCGAATGAATTTTTCAATAACCTCACGTCGAAACGTCTCCTCATAATCGGTAACCTCATAGGGAATACCCAGCCGGACCGCAACCTCCGATGCGTCACTGAAATCCATGTCTGTACAACAGGTTCTTGTTTTTTTTCGATATTTTTTATCCCAATGGTAGAGACGCATCGTTGTGCCCTCTAACCGATAACCATCCTGCAACATCAAATATGCAGCTACTGAGCTGTCCACACCACCGCTCATGGCAATCAATGCCGATTTGTCATAATGAATTTCGCTCATGGTTATTTCCCTCATTCGCAGCCACCGGTTTTGATGCCTTCTTATTCCTGATAAACTCGTTTATCCGGTCCATAGCTTCGTCCGGATCAATATCCTGCGAATTACATATATCCTCTATGGTCTGACCACGCATGAGAGGAATTCCTATCCGATCCATGCCCATCGACATGAGAATTGTCGGAACTGCGGGTTCAGAGACCACCGCCTCCTCCAAGGTCACGGTCTTTTTCATCTCATCCTTTTTCATCAATACCCTCACGCTGTTTTTTCAAACCAGTATATCAATTCATCAATCGGAATCGGTTTGGAGTATTTGTAACCCTGTAAATATTTTGCGCTCATGCGGATGCATTTTTCTTCATCCTCATCCGTCTCCACACCCTCATACAGCACGGCATAATCCATAGCGGAAAACATCTTTGCGAGATGTGTGACCATGCGCTCCGACTTTTCATCCGAGTTGCAAGCAATAACGAGTGAACGGTCAAATTTTATGATATCAAACGGCAGTTCCATAATTCGCTCGAAATTTGAATAGCCGGTTCCGAAATCATCAAGATAGAATTTGATGCCGTCATTTCGCAGCTCCTCAATACGATCCTTCACAATCAGAAATTCCTGATCATTCTGGCTCTCCGTGATCTCGATCGCTATTTTGTCATAGGGGATTCCGACGTCCTCTATTACCCTTTTTATGTCTGAACAAAATCCTCTGTCACGCAACTCACTTACTGAAAAATTAACTGAAATCCTTTTTACATTGAATTTGGAATCAATCATATCACGTATGCGCAGACAGGTTTTATGAAGAATGATCAAACTCAGTGTATGTATATAGTTGTACTCCTCCGCAAGGGGAATGAACACATCCGGAAATACCATGCCTGTCTTCGGAAGTCGCATTCTCATGAGTGCTTCGGCAGTATCGTATTTTTTTGTAAAAATATTATACACAGGCTGCGTGTATACCTCTATTCTCGGATCATCAAGATTACCGCAGCGTTTGATATCCTCAAGCTGAGAAAGAACATAGTTTACATTGCTGAAATTCGCTATATCCTTTTCATCAACCTTATGGACTGAGTTATTGTCCATGCTTTTTTCTATATACTGTAACAAACGTATATAATCATGGTGTTCACTGATGCTTTCCACAGTAGTCAGTATCACGACCTTGAAATCATACTGGTATGTTTCGTACTCATCCTTGAACCGTTTCAGGATAGACTCTATGCTTTCCTTGAAGTCAGGATTCCTTTTCATATCCACCGCCAGGAGCATACGCCCGTTAGACAGTTGAAAAAGGACCGCGCCCCTGAAATAGTGACCGGTAAATTCACGAATCAGCATCTGCAGCTCGTGGGGATAGTGTTTCCCCGTCCCCTCGAAATCCGGCAATAACAAACTGATAAACAGACGGTTTTCATGCCGCTTTTTTACATAATCCACCATATCCTCAAAAGCTGACAGATTCACGGTTCCGATCTCGATATTGTACGGGTTGGAATGAATCAGGTACATCAGCGTAATGATCGGGAAAATAAATGCCACACAGGTAAATGACACCTGCCCGTGCAATCCCTGTGACAGCATCACTATAATGGATAGACCGAATGTTCCGATTATTCCGTTCATTATCTGGCGCACCAAACGTCCGCGATAGACTAACAACAGCCAGGTAATGATACCGATATAGCACATGTAACCGATCGGGAAAAAGTATTTGAACCCCTCATGAACCGCATTATTCTCATCAATCCTAAACCCGTAACCGAATAATAGTCCGAGCAGGTCATGGCCGACCAGCAAAATGAGCATGACAACATCGATCACGAGGAATCTCTTGCGGATTTTTTTATCCAGCTGCAAAGGCTCCATGACATAGATCACGAACAGGAAAAGGTTCATGAACAATGCCAGGCGCTGCAAAAAACGGAACAAATAAATCCAGAATACCGGAAGATTTTCACGTGAGTTCAGCATCATATGAAAACCGATGCTGCAACTCGCCGCGATCATCAGGCAAACCGTCATCAGCTGCAGAATGCGGTAATTCTTGCTTTTTATATTGTATGCGACGGCCATGAGGATTACGACTACCAGGCAAAGTCCCAGCACCGTCACGTCGCCTACGGGCGTATAGTTTTCGTAGTAAGTAATCATGATGTCTATACCTCCATGTGGTTACTTAGCATGAGCAATGTGTATTCCCGTTCAAAATCACTCGTAATACAGCTTTTCTACTTCCTCTGTATATACGCCCTTGTCTTTATATATTATCAGGGGTCGGTCGACAACCATGCCTGAATTTCCTCCGCGAACGCCCTCGACAAGTAACATGTTCGGTTCGCGGTCATGGTATGGATGCACCATTCTCAACCGTTTTGGTTCAATACCGGCGATGATCATCTCGTGCAGTATTTCAGCC
>JAGABX010000025.1 GCA_017614395.1 Eubacterium sp. | reverse complement strand
TCCACGCCGTCGTCGACGATGGCAACGACCGGCGTTTTGTCGCCGAGATCCTGTTTTTCCTCCGGTGTGAAACCGATGGTGGCAGCCGGCACGCAATAGGAGTCATCGACAGGGGTTGCCGACAGCTCGCTGCCCGATCCGCTCGCGGCAGAACCGCTGGCGGCCGCTGTACCGAGACCGTTCGGGAAATAACTCTGCCCGCCGAGATACCACTGATCCTTGAAAAGCGGATCGGTAGGCATGGAGAACTTTTCAATTTTATAGTCCCGTGTGACCGAGAGAACATAGTTGTACTTTTTCAAAAAGGACTTCAGCTGTTTTGTGGTGTAGGCAGTTGTCTTCACATGGACAATATATATGCTTTTTCCGTGAAGGGACTTGCGCTCCGCCTTGGTGCGTCCGAGCGGCTCGGCGTCGTCAAAGCACATAACACGGTTTACCCGGATCGAACGGTCACCGGCCAGCGGACCCTTTTTCAGCAGAGCGCTCTCCTTTCCGGTGGGAACCGCCATCGTGATTATTGCCTGTCCTTCCAAATAATCCGGGGTTTTTCCGGTCCCGGACTTGTCAGGGGCGGAAACCGACGGCATGGAGCCCGAGCCGGTTGCGGACAGTGCTACAGCCGTATCGGAGCCGGTAATTGCCATGCATCCGAAAGCCAGGCACAGACACAGAGTCAGTGAGATCAGTCTTTTCATTTTCATTCTCCTTCCAGAATTTATGTAATAATATAACAAAATACTTGCGAAAAATCACAATTACTGTTATTATATACTATGTAGTGGAAAAAATCAAGAACAGGTTTCATTTTAATAGGAAACAATAACGGATCAGAAAAGGGGGATTTTATGCTATTCGTAAAGGTAGACGATCTGAAACCGGGCATGCGTCTTGGAAAACCGATTTACAACAAAAACGGAGTGTTGCTCTATGACCGTGACACGAAACTGACCATGCAGGCAATCTACGGCATCAAAAACTTCAACCTGATGGGACTTTATATACTTGAGCCGGCGGAACCGGTGCCGCCGATGACGGATGATGATATCAATTTTGAGCGTTTCCAGACCATGGCGGTATTCTCTATCCGCGAGGATCTCGATCTCATCGCCATGGGGAAAAAGGACAAGGGACTCGATTGGCTGTGTTCTCTTGTTATCAAAAACTACGGTACGCTGGATCACAAGATCAATTTTGTGCAGAGCCTGCGTTCCAGTGAGGACTTTGTATACAAGCATGTGCTCAATGTGGCGATACTTTCGGCGCTGATCGCAGGACAGCTCGGAGTCAAGGGCGGCAGACTGAATTCCATAGTGAAGGCGGCGGTGCTGCATGACATCGGAGTTACCCGCCTGAAGGAGGTTCCGGACGGCGCGGAGGTTGATCCGGAGGTCAGAAAGGTCATTAAATCCAATACGGATGAGATATTGAGATCATATGGAGCTTTAGATGAGGATATACAGAAGCTGATAACCCAGATGCAGGAGATCTATGTGCGCGAAGGCACGGGTGATGAGTTGCCGGAGGCGTTGAAGATGAACGTTAATGCGAATATACTGCATGTCGCAGATACATATGACAGAATGACCGCGATGAAATCGGAAACCGAGCCTACATCTGAGGTGCTTGCGATCCGGCATCTCCTCGACAATGAGGATAAATATGATCCCATGATCGTGAATGCGCTGATCAAGGCAATCAATATTCTGTTCCCGGGTGTATGCGTCGAATTGCTGGTTAACGAGACATCGATCACCGGTGAAGAGGTAGAGCGTGTTGAAAAAGGTTTGGTTATACGCGGTAACGACGATGCAATTTTTGAGCCGATGGTGATTGAGTTCCGCAGCAATACTATGTATGATCTGTCGGTTCCGTCAGTTGGCTCGAAAGTCAAGATCATCGATGTGATGAAGACAATGGACAATCGAATCCAGCTGGATCACGATCTGCTCGATCAGTTTGCTCCGTTGGGGCCATTGTGATAATATTGTAAAATTAAAGAAAAAAGGAATTCCGGCCGATATTTATTGTGCAGGAATTTTTTTACGTTATTTTAGAAAGTGAGGATGCGACATGGTTATAAAAATGGACCCGCATTCCCTCGCTGCTAATGCGCCGGCAGGCAACACGCCGGTATCAGCTGCCACGGACGGCAGGGGTGCTGAGAAACTCAGCGCCGGAACTACGGATAGTATTGTTAAGGCAGATTTTGGGAATAACAAACAGCAGATGACAACCGGCACTTATGCCGAGGAGGTCGCAAGACAGCTGAATGTAAAGGAAATAAATTCGGATTTGGATGTCATGGATCCGGCAAATTTCATATCTCAGTGCATGACCGGTGAGGATGCGCATGATCTCTCAGAGGAGGGGACGCCTCTCGAGGAGTATGTTGCCTCATCACTGGAGCGCGCTCTCGTTCGAGTGAAGGAGCAGCGTGCCGCAAAACAGGATGCTGCATCAGCAGAGGCGGAGAAAATTCATGAGGTTGAGGAACAGGTTCGTGAAAAATCTGAGGAGATAGCAGCATCAGCGCAGTTGATCGCGCAGATGAGTCAGGCGCTGGCTGGTTCGGAGCTCCCGATTCGGGAGACTACCCCGGGTGAATTGAAAAAAGCATATGATATGGCAAACGGCGTTAATTCGTTTGATGACGCGTCGTTGCGTTATTTGGTTGCGAATGAAACTGCTGTTACACCCAAATCAATTCAGGACAGCCTTTATGGATCGGGTGCGGCCATAATGGGAAAAAACGGCAACGAAGAGTCAGGGCAGTCTGGCGGTGCTTCGGCACGGGAAAAAGCAAACAACATACAGTCGGAGGAGCCAGATACCCTTGCCAGACCTGATATGAACCGCCCCGATGGATTCGATGAGATCCGTCCGCAGATTGCGGATCGCCTCGCCCTGAACAAGGATGCAGATGAAAAAGCATTTGATACTGCGAGATGGCTCTATCAGAACGACCTTCCGGTAACGGGAGAGAACATAAACCGGATAGATACCATTTCCGAACTTCGTGACATGGATCCGGAGACGTTGTTGAACCGGATTGTCAGCGAGATGGAGGACGGAGTATTTGCCGAGGGCGCGGATCTGTCGAATCTGAGCCGGACAGAGGTAAGTGATCTGGTTGATCGTCTCGTATCAACGGATGATCGTTCGCTTCGTTTAGCATATCCTGAACGGGAGTCTCTGGAAACAGCAAGGCGTAGGCTGGAGGAAATCCGTCTCACGATGACGATATCCTCGGCCCGTGAAATGACCAAACTCGGAATTTCAATAGACATAAACAATCTTGAGGAAATGGTTGAGGGACTTCGCGCAATAGAAAAAGAAGCACAGGATGCTATCCTCGCGGAAACCTCTCTGGAACCGACAGATGCAAATCGCAGACTGTTGACCGGAACGATAGATGCGGCCGGAGCGGTACTGGCTTCTCCCGTAGAACTGCTTTCATATACGTTTGAGAGCAGGCAGACCGTTACCCTGCAGAGCATGGCAGCGGAGGGACAGGCGCTGGCGGCAGGTTACGGGACGCTGCGGGGCGATGGAACAGACAGGTACGCCGGAGCAGGTGTCGCTGTAAGGACTGATGGCGTGACAGGCGCAGGAGAAATCGGTGGGACTGAAGACGGAAAGACCGGTCGTATGCCGGTACAGCGTGAACTTTTTAAATCACTGACAGATACATATGAAGCGGTTGGCACACAGGTAAGATCCGACCTCGGGGATTCTATCCGAAAGGCATTTAAACATCTTGACGGAATGCTCGACGAGCTCGGACTTCCGAAGACTGCGGAAAACGAACGCGCTGTTCGTATACTCGGGTACAACCGCATGGAGATTACGGCCGAGTCCGTGACTGAGATGAAAACCTATGATAATCGCGTGAATAATTTGATGAATGCGTTGAAACCCCAGGTGGTAAAACGCATGATCGAGGAAAAGCTGAACCCGTTAAATATGTCTCTTCCCGAGTTAGAGGAGGAGGTAACGCGAATCCGCGGAGAGGTTGACACGGAGGACATTGCTTTCTCGCGCTTTTTATGGAAACTGGATAAACAGCGTGATATCGCGCCGGAGGAACGCGAGTCCATGATCGGGATTTACCGTTTATTAGATAAAATTGAAAAAAGCGATGGAGCCGTGATCGGGCAGCTGGTAGGCGAGGGACGCGAGCTGACATTGAAAAACATGCTCGATGCGACGCGTACCCGTCGGCGGGGGCATGTAGATGCTGCCATATCCGATGAGGCGGGGGCTGTCGAAATAACTAAAAAGAACACTTCCATAGATGCGCAGATAATGTCAGCGTTTACGGTCAGTGAGGCACCGGCATTAAAGGCTGCTCTGTCACCCCGAAGCATGCATGAGCGTTCGGATGAACTGGAGGATATGACACCTGAGGAATTGTTTGATCTGTGCGAGGACAGCGGCGAGACGGATGCGGAGATGATGCCGTATTATGATGAGATGGCTGAACGGGTGCGTCAGGCACTGGAGGAGAGGGAGGCTCTCGGCGTAAACTTTTTCTCGGAAACGGATATACCTGAGACCATCAGGAATGTGATGTCTGCAAATGATTTTGTCCGTCGGCAGATGACGGGAGTGAGGGATCTGTGGACTGAGGAGGAGTCCGGGGAAGTCGTTGATCGGTTTGATGAGCCGGATGAGTTGGATGGGATTTTTGAAAAGATTGAAAAAACTCACCGCGAGGCACTTGCGGAGATGAAGGAATCTGACGATATATCTTATGACCGGATCGGAGAGCTGACACGGATGGCGGGACATATCTCGTTCTATCACGCGGTTCGACGGTATCAGTCATACGAAGTTCCGCTGATGACGGAACAGGGCATTCTCGATTGTCATGTTACAGTACGTGATGGGCGTGGGAATGAGAAGGGAACTGTGGAAATCACTGCTGACAACGATGAGTTGGGACGTCTGCAGGCGACATTCAAGGTTTCCGGAACGCGGGTGAACGGGTTCATCACGGCGGAACAGTCGGAGAGCATCGAGGCCTATCAGTCGATGCTGTCGAGTTTGGAACAACGTTTGACAGAGAACGGTTTTACCACGGATGGTAACCGTCTGTTGCAGGGAAACAGAAATTCTCTTTTGGTAGGAAATGCCACGGATGGCGCAAAAAACCAGGATTTGTATAAGGTGGCAAAATGCTTTTTGCAGAGCATCCGCAGCCGTTGAAATTGCAAGGATTGTCGTAGGAGTGACTATCATGCAGCAGGGCGGGGCGGTCTACGAAAGGAGATCATGATATGAAGGTAAACAACAATATTGAGGCACAGAGAGCTAATTTCAATCTTAATGCGGTTCAGCGCAGGCTGACGCAATCTACAAATCGTCTTTCCAGTGGTTATCGGATTGTTAAGGCTGCTGATGATGCGGCAGGTATGGCAATTTCCCACAAAATGCACGCGCAGATCAGAGGACTTATGCGTGCATCTGATAACGGTTCGGATGGAATTTCGTTCATCCAGACTACAGAGGGTGCGTTGAACGAGGTCGAGGAGATGCTGCAGCGTTGCCGTGAGTTGAGCGTGCAGGCGGCCAACATCGGTACGACGACGATCGAGGATCGTGTGGCTATCCAGCAGGAAATAGATCAGCTCAAGACGGAAATCGACCGAATTTCCCGTGATACGGAGTTTAATACGATGACGGTGCTGGATGGTACCTGTACGAGACAGTCATCCTCGAGTAACATAGGTGTCAAGCTGATTTCTGCATCGGATGAAGTAAAACTGACATCCTATACCATGACGCTGAGCGGAGAGTCCTCTCCTGCAAGAGCAACCACGCAACCGGTTACTTGTTACCGTAATGAGATTGTTAGTCCGGCCGGATCCATTTCGATCAACGATATATCTATAGAACTCCCTGAGGGTATTACCTATGAGGAGGCTTTTTCAAAAATTCGTGACACCTGTGGGTATATGAATATAGAGGTGAGCACGGTGTCAGGAAACGCATTCAATTATAATGAGACTCTGCAGTTTACGACCAAGACGAATTCCGGAGAGGAAATAACCGGTAGCAGTAAAAGAATAACGGTTATGACCAGCAATAGTGTATTGGCTTCAAAATTCGGAATACCATATGATTCTGTGACTAGCGATTTTCGTACTTACGGGCAGGGCAAGGATGTGCAGGTGTCGTTAGATACATCCTCCGGTTTTTCCGGCACAGCAACGGCTTTCGTAGATGGTGGAAGGATCACTGTGACGGATCGCGCCGGATTTGAAATGGTTTTTGATGCGGATTCATGGACTGCCGGTATGCCGACTACGGCGACGGTGACAATGTTGGATGCCGGCTATGTAGCTATTCAGATTGGCGCGAACGAGGGTCAGACGATCGACATGTCGGTTCCGCCGGTAAACTGCAAATCATTGGATATTGTGCACTGCAATGTGTGTACGGGCGAGGGCGCGCAGGAGGCTATCACAGCTTTTGATTTAGCTGTCACACAGGTAACTACCATTCGTTCCAAGCTCGGTGCGTACCAGAACCGTTTGGAGCATGCGGTTGCCAGTGTGGACGAAATCAGTCAGAACCTGACAGAGGCATGCTCACGTATCGAGGATGTCGACATGAGTGAGGAAATGACCGCCTACACCCAGTATCAGGTGCTCGTGCAGGCCGGTGTCTCCATGCTTTCGCAAGCCAATAACCAGCCGCAGACGATCTTGCAGATGCTGCAGGGATAATCGGGGGACATAACATATGGATAAAGAAACTCTTCAGGCGTTTTCAACACGCGTAACACAGGCCAATCGAAGTGAGTTGGTTGTTGTTATCTATGAAATCGCACTGGCCTCGATAAAGGAAGGGAAGGAAGCCCTCGAGGCCGGTGCTCTTGCCGATGCCCGTCATGAGATCGAACGGGCAAAGGGCATGATCCAGGAGTTGATGTTCGCTCTGGACATGCATTACAACATTTCAACTTACCTCAGACAACTATATATATTCGGATACCGTGAGCTCTGCCAGGGCATAGCATACAGGGATCCGGAAAGGTTCGATCACACGATAAATATCCTCGAGGGACTGCTTCCTTCTTTCAGGGAGGTTGCCAAACAGGATAAGTCTGAACCTCTGATGAAGAATACTCAGACAATCGTGGCCGGTCTGACCTACGGACCGGGATCGGATTTAAGAGAAACAATCGGTGTCGGTGTCAATCCGAACCGAGGATTTAAGGCGTAGGATTTTGATACTTATCGTAATGCCTCCCGTGTGGGAATGTCTGAATGACATCTTTTGATGTCTGAATGATTATTGACACGGGGGGTATTTTTGTGTTATAATAACAGCACAACAGAACAGTATTCGACAGTAAATATTCCGGTTATTATTCTATATAAAACTAATATCTGTACTTCGGATACAAACAGCTGATTTCAGATGAAACAGGGAGCAATTTGATATGGATAACGAGTTGTTATTTCTCGTTCTCCTGCCTGCGTCCCTCTTTGATCTCTACCGGTACCGGATCCCGAATGCGATCCCGGTTTCCGGAATCATCATTGGCCTGATCAGGCATCTTGAGCTGCAGGGTTTGAACGGTGTGTGGCCCTGGCTCACAGGGATGATCGTCCCTTTATTCCTATTTTATTTACTCCATCGATTTCGTATGTTCGGTGCGGGTGACGGAAAACTGCTGGCAGCGGTCGGCGCATTTGTCGGATTGCCGCGTGTGTTTTTTGTACTCTTTTTTTCACTGTTGACAGGAGCATTTTTATCAGTAATTAAACTGCTGGTTCACAGGAACCTGAGGGCTCGTTTTGAGTATTTATGCAGTTATACTAATGCAGTTATTTCCGGACAAAAAGTAATTCCATATTATGATAAAAAAAGTGACGGCGACGACGGCGTAATCCCGTTCGGTGTGGCCATCAGTTTCGGTACGCTGTCAGCCGCGCTTTTTTTTGAATAAAACTATTTCAGAAACGGCCGGTATTCGTCAAAAACAATTACGGTTTATTTCTGAGCAAACAAAATATGAATCAGACTAAATGGGAATAGAGGTGACAGAATGATCGAAAAAACACTGATATTATATGTGAGCGATGATGAATATGCGAGACGTATGCTGCGGTTTATGTCAGGACACAGACAGCTGGGTGTACGTTTTGAACGGGTAACGGAGAGAGAGGATTTTTGGCAACGGAGAAAACGGGAAGCCGGCACAGAAAATATGTATTGGATAACCGATGACAGGGAGGGATGTCTGAGAGATTCTCACGGGTATGATCACAGAATACTCCTGACCGAGGAATCCGATGAAAAAAAGCATCAGGTCAGTTTTTGTATTTGCGCGGATTTGATGCATAGGGAAATAATGAAACAGATAGGGATAGCAGATGTTACAAATGTGGAGCAGGGGGCTCCTCCTGTGGGAATTTATGCTGTTTTCAGCCCTTATGGTGAGGAGGCGGAGGTTTCTGCAGCGCTGCTGACTCAGGAATTGGCCGGATACGGTGATTGCGCCTATGTAAATATGAATGCTTTTCCGCATTATTATGAGCGAGGTTTGGCAACTGAAAAGCATAGCCTGGGGGAGTTGTTTTTTCGTATAGAGGGAGATAATTATTCCATGCTGGTGAGGGAATCAGGAATGCCCTACGGAGGGGCTGTACGTCTCCCGTCTGTAGCACATTACAGGGATTTGTGGGATATAAACGATATCGATCGGAGGCTTTTTTTGGAAAGACTGAACGGGGACTGTCATATTCCGTATATTGTAGTCGTGTTTAATGATATTCGGGAGGCAGTACCGATGGTTACTTATGTGACGCGTTTCCTCCTGATCATTCGTGAAAACGATCCGGATGAGTCATTGGAGCGTTGGAAAAAATATATCAAAACTGAAAAAATCGATTCAACTGACAGTATCAGTCGCGCAGTGATGCCGACGGGATGGACACGATGGATTGATGAACTGGCGGAAACCGCACCCGGAGAGTGGCTCCGTGATAATGAGAAAAAAACATTTGCTGCAGGGCTGTGGAGAGAGGAGGGATTTGATGGATTTTAGAAATGACAGAAACGGTAACGGGGAGTCGGATAATTCGTCAGGTTTCAGAGAGGGAAATTGGGATAGTGATTATTCGAGAGAACACATTCGGAATCTGGTGCGTGAGGCGGTTATTAAAATGATACCCCCGGGTGAACAGATAAGTGATGAGGAGCTAAAAAACCATATAGAGGAACAGATAGAATTGATAGCCGGGCAGGTGTATTTACGGTTAGATGAGAAACGGAGAATCAGGCATGAGGTCTTTAATTCTCTGAGGCGAATGGATGTGCTTCAGGATATATTGGAGGATGAAACAGTGACGGAGATCATGGTCAACGGGCCGGATCATATTTTCATAGAAAAGGAGGGCAGGATGACGGAAACAGGTTTGAAATTTGAAGGTCAGGCGCGGCTTGAGGATATCGCGCAGCAGATTGCATCTGAAGGTAATCGTATAGTCAATGAATCTCATCCGATACTTGATGCCAGACTGGCAGATGGTTCACGCGTTAACATTGTTGTTCCTCCGGTTGCTATAGAGGGTCCGGTAATCACAATCAGAAAATTCCCCAAAGAAGCAATGACGATGAAGCACCTGATCGAAATAGGCGCCGTAACAGAGGAGGTAGAGGATTTTTTGAAAAAGCTGGTCGAGGCGAGATATAACATCTTTATTTCAGGTGGAACCGGCGCCGGGAAGACAACCTTTTTAAATATATTGTCAAATTACATTCCGGTCACGGAGCGTGTGATCACGATCGAGGATTCGGCGGAATTGCAGATACACGGTGTCAAAAATTTAGTAAGACTCGAGGCCAGGAATGCGAATGTTGAGGGAAAAAATGAGGTTACTATACGTGATTTGGTCAAGAGTGCGCTGCGTATGAGGCCGGATCGGATCATAGTTGGTGAGATCCGCGATGCCGCGGCTATAGACCTGCTGTCTGCAATGAATACGGGACATGACGGCTCCCTGTCTACCGGTCATGCCAACTCGCCGGCAGATATGCTGAACAGAATGGAAACGTTGGTCCTGATGGGGCTTGATATACCTTTGGCGGCAATCCGTCAGCAGATTGCTTCCGGAATAGATATACTGGTTCATCTCGGTAGACTCAGGGATAAATCCCGCAAGGTTCTGGAGGTAACTGAGGTAGGTGATGTGGTCGAGGGCAGGATCCAGCTCTACCCTTTATATTCTTTTGAGGAAACGGGAGAGGAGGGAGGCCGTGTTCAGGGCAGGCTGAAAAAAACAAAACTACATCTTCGATCAGTTGAAAAATGCCAGAGAGCGGGGGTGACGATCTGATGAAGAAATTGCGTAAAAGAAAAGGCAAAGAAAACAATGTCTCTGCTGTTTCCGGGGAAACTGCCGGGCATAAAAAGCCGCTTAAAAAACAGGAAAAGGAATCTGTAGGACATAATCAGGGTACCGACTATACAAGGTATCACTACAGCAGGAAGGAATATATTCTATACGGTTTGACAGGTGCGGGGTTGGGTGGCGGAATGATGCTGTTGTTTTATTCCAACCGGTTTGCCATAGCATTTGGGATGTTTGTGGGAGCAATTGCGTTTTTGTATGTGCGTAACAGGAGTTTGTGTGATAAACAGAAATGGGAACTCATGGTGGAATTCCGTGATGCCATGAATTCAATGAGCGCTGCGCTGGCGGCCGGATACTCGATGGAGAATGCAGTAACGGAGGCGTACAGGGATCTGGCGTTGCTGTATGGTGAGGACAGGGTTATCCTGAGAGAACTGCAGGGAATCCGTTCCCGCATCGATCTGGGAGTTCCCCTTGATGAACTTTTTTATGAACTCGGAGTGAGGAGCGGTGTATCGGATATTGTTGTATTTTCGCAGGTATATACGACTGCAAGAAAAAGCGGTGGAAACCTGGTCAAGGTAATGAAAAGGACCTCTGCCGCAATTGGAGAGAAAATCGATATTGAACGGGAGGTTCGTACGATGATTTCGGGCAAGAAATTAGAATCTATTTGCATGATGGTAATACCGTTGTTAATCATTGTATATCTCAGGGTGTTTTCGCCCGGATTTTTAAATCCGCTTTATCAAGGGCTGATGGGACGAGTCATAATGACGATTGCGCTGGTGATATATTTGGGCGCGGTCTGGTGGAGCAGGCGAATAATGAATATAAAGTATTAAACAGCTAAACATGCTTGTTTGTTTTTGAAGTATGGGAGATTTTGTGAATAACAACATACTTGATGTAAATAATGAAAAGGCAAAAAAATTCAAGAAAGTGAGGAGCGGGAGAATGAAAAAAGGGAAAGAGGATAAAAATAAAAGAGGCGAAAAAAAGAATAACAAAAACAGTTTCTCGATAGGACGGATGCTCCTGTCAATCAGACCATTGAGAAAATGGTTATTCTCCCGCCGGGAAACTGCGGAGTATCTGCGAATGGTCGAGCCCCGTACACGACCGGAGGAGGGAATGACCGGAATTTGGGAGAAGAGGATAGGAATATGCGTTGTTCTGTTTATTGCCGCTGCATTTTTGTGGATCGTATGTTATACATCCGCGCCTGAGGAGGGATATCTGACGGGAGGAAATCATTTGCGGAGACCGGAAACGGAGGAAAACATATCCCTTGTTGTTTCAGGTGAAACCGAGACAGGCAGTTGGGAGAAAACGATGAATTTTAATCTTGATGACCGGCAGTTTACAGATGAGGAGAGGGCAGTACTTAAGGAAAAAGTAGGGAATGAAGCAATGGACAGGTTATCGGGAGAGAACACATCTCTTGATCATGTCAGTGAAAAGCTTGTTTTTATAGACGGAGTTGTCGGAACCGGCGTGGAACTCACGTGGACCAAGGAGGATCGTTATATCAGAGACAATGGTACGCTCATTTTTTCGCAGATTCCTGCTGAGGGAGCAGATACGGATATTATGCTGGAAGCGGAGTGGAAAAACTTTAAGGAGTCGTATCACTTTTCGGTCCATCTTGATCCGCCCGAATTATCTCCTGTCCTCGTATCTGAAAAAAGAGCAAAAACTGAAATACGACGTTCCATACGACAGCAGGCCACATCGGAGGAGGTTAACCTGCCGGAAACATATGGTTACAGTGAAGAGGAGCATGAAAAGAATTATCTGCCTGTATTTCTGATATTAGGTATTCTGGTTATGTGTCCGTTTGTGTGGCGTGAGCAGCAGAAACGCGGAGTTGCAAACAGAGAAGAGCAGATGCTCATAGATCACCCCGGATTTATAAACAAGGTAATGCTGTTGTTGGGAGCAGGTCTGACATTACGATTTACGATAGAAAGAATTGCCGGTGAATATGAGAGGGAATTAGGTGATGGAGGAGAAAAAAGATATGTTTATGAGGAGTTATGCGTTACTATGCAGGAGCTTCGCGATGGTGTATCCGAAGTACAGGCGATAGAGAGCTTCGGAAAGAGGTGCCGGTGTATGCCGTATATGAGATTTGCTTCAGTAATCACGCAGAATATCCGCAAGGGAGCGGAGGGAATATTGGCTATACTGGAGAAGGAGGCGTCGGATTCGCTGATCGAGAGAAAACAGAGCGCCCTCAGAAGGGGAGAGATAGCAGGAACAAAACTGTTATTTCCAATGATTGTTATGCTTGGTTTGGTAATGGGAATCATTATGGTTCCGGCATTTATGTCAATGTAAATATTTACTTGTTTGTAAACGCCAGCAATAAGGGAAGGAGGAAAAGATGATGAAAAAAATCAGAGACGAATGGCAGCAGGTAAGGTCATATGTTACGGAGGAGGACGCAATCGGAGTTGTTGAGATTATCCTGATACTGGTCGTATTGATTGCACTGGTTTTATTGTTCAAGGATCAGATTGTCAAGGTTGTCAATGACGCATTCAAGAGTTTTAATTCCGATTCGTCGGAGATCATTGGCTGAGAAAATGGGGAGTATTACGGTATTCATGTCGTTGGCGGGACTGCTGATCCTCGCGATGGTTGGAACCTGCGTGGAGACAGCCCGTTACTCGACATGTGCCGGAACCGGTGCCGAGATGCTTCGGAACGGCGCCGAGGCCCTGTTGACGGAGTATAGCCGCCCGTTGTATGACCACTATGGGTTGTTCTTCATAGAGGATACAGGGGAACCGTTTGAAAAAGTAATAGCTGATTATGTCAACGATTCGCTTGAGGCTAAACCGCTTTTTTCCAACTTTTTAAAAGGTGAACTGACAGGTTTGGAGGTAACAAAAAAAACATATGCAGGTGATGATCAGGCGTATGCGCTGATGAGAGAAATAGTTACGTATATGGAGAGGCATCTGACAGGCGGTATGCTGAATAAACTGATGAAAAAA
This sequence comes from Eubacterium sp., assembly GCA_017614395.1. Classification (GTDB taxonomy): domain Bacteria; phylum Bacillota; class Clostridia; order Lachnospirales; family Lachnospiraceae; genus Eubacterium_F. The sequence goes on along the minus strand of JAGABX010000025.1, from coordinate 24,477 downwards.
ATCGGAAGGTTTTCATCGGTTGAGGAAGATGCAAAACAAATTGAGGAAACTGTTGAGGAAGAGCGTGAGGATAAAAAGTTGGATGACCATATTGTGCGACTGATGTATTTAGTGGACGGAGTACGTATATCGGGCAGCGGAAATGTAAAAACACAGGCATATTTTGTAAAAAAGTTCTCGACGGATGCGGATTATACCGGCGCGGACTTTGGAATAATGGAGGGAAAGGTCTGGAATGAAGTCAAAAAACACATCGATGAAACACCGTCAAAATGGAATGACACAGGATCGGCGTTTCGCGCGAAACTCCGAAATGTTATCGAGAAGACAGAGGAGGCGGTCCGTGAGGCGGATGCGATGAGAGAAACTTACAGCACTGCCAAACACAGTGATCTGGCCGACAGGGTAATTGCGGGGTTACCTACGCTTCGAGGAAATCTGCGTGTATTGCAGGAAACCGAAAAGCTGCTGGATTCTTCTCTTAAAAAAAAGGAGCTGAAACATCGTCTGAAAGAATTGTGGAAGGATTATAATACAACCGCATTGTCATTTGATTATACGGGGATTGATTCCACAGGCAGTGATCAGGAGAGTCCTTTATCAGCGCTTGGGAGCGGATTGGGGGACGGACTTTTATCCCTGGTATGTGAACATCCTGCCGAACTATCTAAAAAAGGGATTAAAAACCCGGACAGGTATGCAGATTATTACAAGGAATCAGCGGAGAAATCAGAAAACTATTCCGAACGCGCCACCAGGTTTACAGAGGATGAGGAGGTTGAACTCAGCGGAGTGCTCGATGATACAGGATCCTATGCTATGGAGGAGTTTGCGCTGGATACCTATATTACAGAAAAGTTTCCCGGATATACTCAAAAAATTGACGATAAAACGGGTGGATTACCCGGAGACGCTGAGTCAGAAACCTCGGTGGACGCTCTGGCAGGACAGCCGCTGGGTGACTCTTATGCAGATTCCGTGAGCGGCGGACCGGCATCAAATGAAGGAATCACGGGGAGTGACGGATCATCAGGAAATAGGAAATGGAAGCATGCGTTGGATTACGGATGGGAATATGTAGTTTCGGGAGAGAAGAGCGATAAGGGAAATCTTGAAGAGGTACTCGGCCGGATTCTGCTGATTCGTGTTGCGACAAATTTTATTGCTATCATGGCCGATGGCAAAAAGAGAGCGGAGGCATTCGCGGCGGCAGCGGCTATTGTAGGAGTTACCGGTTTGGTGTTTTTGATCAGATTTACTCAGACACTTTTTCTGATTGCGTGGGCTTTTGTTGAGAGTCTGACTGATATTGCGGCAATTCTGATGAAAAAACATGTTCCGGTTGTTAAAACCTCAGCACAAATCAAAACTACATTCCCGGAAATATTCTTGATAACCAATTCGGCAATAGTCTCTCGCGCTAAAAAATATGCGGATGAAAAAAACACCTCGTTTGGTTATCGAGAGTATATTCTGTTATTCCTTGTTATGACAAAACCGGAGGTTTGCCGTTATCGCGTTATGGACCTGATTGATAATGATATGAGAAAAAACGGCTATGAGGGTTTTTCGATTGGAAAATGTGTTTTTGATATGAAGGTTGAAGGATACTTTTATTATCCAGCCGGGCTTTTTCAGTTACCGTCAATAGGCAGATTGTTGGGACGGGATCTGGACGGACGGGAGTATTTGGCAAAAATCAGGGCGGGGTATTTGTGATGATAAAACTGTTTTAAAAATAAATGAGGCGGGAGAGGGTATTCTATTGAATTCTAAAGAAAGGAGAGGGGACAAAATCGATTTGGAATTATACATAAACAATGAAAATAAAAAAAGATCATATCTGCTGTTCAAATACAATTCACTTCATACTTATGATAGGATACCCTCTGCCGCCTCATTAACTGTTGAGGCCTCATTGGTACTGCCGATTTTTCTGTTCGCTGTGTTGACAGTAGCATATTTTGGATTGCTCGCAAAAACACAGGATGAGGTCAGGCATGCTATGTCAAAAACAGTGTCTGAGGCCTCGGCCGAGGTCGGCGCCGGACTGGAAAAACCTGCAAAGAGCATGGTGTATTATCGCGCGAAGCTGGCACTGTATTTAGGTGATACATCCCTCACGACAAACCTGCTCGGTTCATCATTTTTAGAGGAGAATGATGAAATCGATCTCGTGGTAACTTATACCGCAAAGCTGCCGTTTGCGATTTTTGATTTCTGGCATCCGATTTTCAGGGAGAGAGTACATGGACGTGCTTTTGTCGGAGTCGACACGAGGAGTATTAAGGATGAAAATGTTCCGGATGATATTATTGTTTATATCACTCCGAATGGGCGTGTGTATCACAGGGACAGAAACTGTACATACCTGAAACCACGCGTGTCACAGATACTTTTCGGAGATATTGCGCGACTTAGAAATTCCGGCGGAGGAAAATACTATCCGTGTCATGTATGCGCCGGCGGAGGAGTACTGAGTCCGGATACACCGGTATGGATTACCGGATATGGAGATCGATATCATACCAATCGCGCCTGTCATGAGATACAGCATCAGATACTGGAGGTATTTTTATCGGAGGTCGGAAACCGAACGCCATGCAGTAAATGTGGTTAATAATTACAAGATTCGGAGTAAAAACAATATGGAAACAATTCAAATAATAATTCAGACGATCATTGTGTTATACCTGGTAGTAATGGCTGTGATAGATGTTCAAAAAAAGGAGATACCGTTATTACCGGGTGCAATATGTTTTGGGATTACAGTGGTTACCCTGCTGGTTGCCGGTTGTGATTTTATGCCTATCCTGACAGGGGTGATGGTCGGAGGATTATTATTCGTTATCAGTTTAGTCAGTCGGGGAGGGATAGGTCAGGCAGATGCTCTGGTATATGCGATCACCGGTGCCAGCCTGGGCTTTTTCAAAAACTGCGAGGTTCTGTTGATGAGTTTGGTTATGGCGGCTGTCATTGGCAGCGTACTTATGATCGTAAAACATGTCGGAAGAAAATACAGATTGCCTTTTGTCCCTTTTACACTTGTGGCCTATGGGATGGTGATTTGTTTGTAGGAGGAGTCGATCGAATGAGCAGGATCAGTCCGATAAAATCCGGAGGCTATTATACGGTGGAGGCAACCTTTATAATGACTGTCTGTATAGTTGTTCTCATGGCAATTATGTATACCGGGTTATATGTTCATGACCGGATGATAATTGAAACGGTTTCCCAGCGTGTAACCTCACGATGGATCCATATGACAGATCGGAAAAAATGGGATGAAAACACATTTAAGGAAAAACTGATATCAGAGCTTGATCAAAAACTCTTTGTTTTGCCGGTTCACGGAGTCAGCGTATCGGGCACTATAACAAAAAAGATAACAGTTCGATATTCTGTTCCGATATCAATCGGATTTTTGAAGAGGATCTGGGGAGGTCAGACAGGTGAACGGGAGGAAACGGTCAGCGTTCCCGACATATGGCCTGCAAAATGGAAATGGGATGCAGACGAGGTAAGGGATGGCCTCGGCAACCGGACGGGTTTAGTCAGATAATCATACAAGATTAGAGGAGGGATGCGTAATGATTGAAGAAGAGTGGAGTGACAGCAGCGGGAGTTATATCCGTATACGCGGAGATGAAGGAGAGAGAATAGGTGACAGGATTCTCAGAAAAAAGTGTATTAAGGGAATCCTGCCCGTTGAGATTGAACGCGTAAATGACAGGCAGGAATATGTTTATGAAACAACCGGGTACCGGTCACTGAATGAATACATGGAAAGGACACCGTTATGCAGGGAACAGTGGGTTGAACTATGGAAACAGGTTACAGATACTCTTGAAGATTTGGAGATGCATCTGATGGACGGAGAGCATTTGGTAATTGACGGAGAACACTTGTATTTGCAGGGGGATCGTCCGGAGGTTTCGGCTATATGGATACCCGCTCACAAGGAAAAAATTTCCATAGCGGTATGCCGGCTTATGGAACAGATCCTTCGATATCCTGAGGCAGATCGGGAGACATCTGAATACATATACAAACTGCATGATCTCGCTGCAACAAAGGAACTTCCAAGTCGTGAATTGTATTCTTTATTGCGGAATGAGGAATCAGGAGTTGTCTCTGCTGATAAAAAGTATATTAACACTGATGAGCACAAGGAGACAAAGGATATTCGTTCACGTTTTCTGGCAGGAGTAAAAAGCTATAACTTGAAACGAAAAGGAATGGATTGTAAGTCTGAGAAAAATGATTACGGAACCGGGAATAGAGTAGATGAAACAAATGCTCGAAAAAACCGCTTGCTATGCATTGGAATACTTGCGCTGGGAATACTGATTCCGGGTGTGTTGTTCAAATGCGGAATATTCATTTCATCTGTGACAGGTCAGGTAAATTATCCCATGCTGGGGTCAGCCTTTTTGTTTTTTATTGCAGTGGCAGGATATGGTGCCTGGAGCTTCCGGCCGCGTGAGAAGAACCGGTTTGTATATGAGGATGATGATGCGCCGTCAGTGTGTCTGATCCCCCAGGTAACAGGGTTAAATGTCCTGCCTGTGATGGAATTTCCGTGGCAGATCGGCAGGGATCCAAATCTATCAGACGCAGTTGTTGATCGTGATGACATCGCACCGGTTCACGCCCGTATACAGAGGGAGAGTGAAACAGTATATCTCGTAGATGAGGAGGCTCCGGCCGGAACATTTTTAAACAACAACAGGATAGTTCCCTGGGAAAAAAACCGCGTCATTGATGGTGACCTTGTCACGCTCGGAGCCACACCGTATGTAATTGAAATATCTCCATGAAATCAAAGGTTATGTGTTTAGAAAAAAACGTTGCGGAAATAATAATTGTATGGTAAAATGAGGAGGAACAATATTGAGATGCAGTTTGAATGGGATAAACAAAAAAACGAAGAAAACAAGAAAAAACATCATATATGCTTTGAGAATGCTATACGTGTTTTTTGGGACTATTATAGGATTGAGATTCTCGATGAAAGAATGGATTATGGGGAGGAAAGATATGTGGTTATTGGAATGGTTGAGAATATCATAAGTGTTGTTTATACTGAGCGTGGTGAAGTCACAAGGATAATCTCAGCCAGAAAAGCAACAGAGAAAGAGAGGAAGATGTATTATGACTGTAAACGTAACAATTGACGAACTAAAGCCACTAACAGATGAACAAAAAAAAGAATTAGATGAATTGGACAATTATCCGATTGAATTTGATGAAGATTGCCCAGAGTTTTCAGACGATGAATTAAAGGGTTTTCAGCGAGTGAATCCACAATCGGTAACATCTCAGGCTGCATCCATTTGATATGAATTTATGCTATGGTTGAATTGGAAGAGAAAAAGGGAGACTGAAGATGATACACCGGATGAGTCATAGAAAGAATCGCTGCGCAGGCATGACCCTGCGTTGGTTTGTTTTTATGACTTTTTTTTTGATATCATCGTTGTTTTCTGCTGTTCCCACTGCCGACGCAGAACAGGATGGTCAGTTTGAATCCGCACCTTATAACGGTTCTCAGTTTGAGGCTGTTTCGGGTTCGCAGGAAGAACCTACAGCCAATCCGATCGATTCCATTCCATCATATAACGGTCATCCTGTAATCACCGGTTATTTCAGTTATCTCGGTGGGGATGCAAACAGCGATGTTCGTGATCGTTTTTTTTATTCAGATGGCTATTTCGAGCAGAGTGCGGTTGTTTATGATGAGCAACTCGCCACGATGTCATTGTGTTTCGCAGGGGCATCCATGGCGACAACCGAGGGCGGAACGATAGATTACAAAAACAAATCTATGAATGCGCGTGAGATGCTGAATCACATTGGGTGTACCGATATAGCGGTCAACGCGGATTTCACGACCAAACCCGGCGAGGATACCATTGGTGTTGTACTCGGGCAGAAACAGATAATTATTGGAGGCACGGACTACACTCTAGTTCCGATCGGAATACGAGGGGCGGGCTATGAAAAAGAGTGGGTCGGCAATATGAAGGTCGGTGATTCAGGCGATTCCGAGGGCTTTGACACTGCGGCGAAACGTGCTAAAAACATTGTTGATGCATACATTCGTGAAAACAATATTGACACCGATCATACAAAATTCTGGATTGCCGGATTCTCAAGAGCGGGCGCGGTAACTGATCTCCTGACTCATATGCTGACCGATGAATACGATCCCTCCGGAACGAATGTTTACGGATATTCATTTGCAACTCCGCAGGCAGCATATGAAAAAAACCGCAGTTATCCGAACTCACATTGCACAGTTAACTGTGTGGATACGGTACCGCTGGTGGCGCCGTCATATATGGGATTCACCCATTATGGCGACGATACCGTAGTAGATGACACGACTGGAATCAATCCAGTATTCCAGGCGTATCGAATTGAGGTCACTTATTCTATGGACAATTTTGTAATAACCGTTCCTGATGAGCTTAAATTTGTGCCGGTCGCCTCCGACATGAAGGACACAAAGGATGTGGTCAACAGGCTTCTCGAGGCGCTCCAATCAACTGTAGCGCCGGATCGTGATGCTTTTTGTAATTATAAAATAGAGGGTGAAGCATCGTTGGAAACTATTTTTTCGTGGTTTCTGCGCTTTGTGATGTCCGCTGATTCGGAACAAATAGTAAAAATTGCCAATTCCATAGCAGATTTTCAGAGCCGGCTCGGAGCAAAAGGTCTGTTCAAGCTTTCTGATATAGTTGATGCCGTTCGCGAGGGAATTTCTGACATGAGCATTGAGGATAGAAACGAGATCTACGGGACGCTTTGGGGATGGTTTGGAGAATCGTTAAAGGCGGAACTGACTACCGGGGAGTATCAGGAATTAGCGTCCATGTGGAAGGCACTTATCCGTACGGTTATCGAGGTTGCGCATTACGACTACGTGCACTCGGGCTCGCAGGGATTTACACTTCTCGGATCGCTCATTAAAAATGCCGGCGCGATAGCGAAGGCGCACTCTCCCGAAACATATTATGAATTGTTAAAGAAAAAGGATAAAAACTATCGTGATATACCCGACCGGATTAACGGCGAGCAGGAGACGATTAAACTAAATGACTGCGAACATATTAATGCTGTGATTTATAAAAAGAATTCGCCGGTTGCGGTTATAGAAAAAGGCAGGACAGTTGGCTCGAAGGATCCGTCGGTTTATACTGTGGGAGAACAGTCGGATGGGAGCAAACTGAAACCTGACGAGGGTAACAATATATATTATGACATTACTTCAAAATCGTCTGATTTTACAGAGACGACAGGAGTTTCAGATAATTCTAATGCAGGTATTTCAGACAGTGTGACTGCAGAGACCTCAGACAGTGCAACCGCAGCAACCTCTGACAATACAACCGCAGAAATCGCTGAACAATTATCCGCGACCAGAACTTTGGTGGTTAATCCGCGTGCGGATTATGATATAGAATTAACTCCGGGAGAGGCACCGTCAGGACTTGAGTTCTACGGCTGGACAGATGAAACCGGAGTTATTATCTCACATGAAAACACTTTGGAATTGAAAGTGAATTTCGGTAAGTCATATCATAATCAGATTCGCCCGGTTTATCGCGAGCCTGTGCCTGAGGAGAGTGAAGAGCCGGAGGAGAGTGAGGAGATTGAGACTGAAAATGAGAACGAACAAACGGAAGGCTCGGGCAGCAGCGCATTCTGGTGGCTCCTCGGAGGGGGATTGACTGCTGCAGCGGCTGGCGGCGGGGGCTTTTTCCTGTGGAAACGAAAGAAGAATAAGAGAAGATCAGTTAGGAAATAATATGTTTTAACACATCATTCCGGAGACATTATAAGTAACACGGTGCTTTTTGCGTTTACTGTAATGCAGTCTATCATCTATGCCGGAACATCACAGAACATCACAGATTTCCCTTTTTCTCTTGCGGAATCTCCTGTTTCGTGATAAAATGATTGTCTAAGAAAAGAAAACGAGGTAAAAACAATTGAACGACAAACGATTTGCATTACTGATCGACTCGGATAACATATCCGCCAAATACATCGATGTGATACTGGACGAGATGACCCGGCACGGGATCGTCACATATCGCCGTATCTACGGGGATTTCACGACCAACCAGATGCACCGGTGGAAAAACGAGTTAGCGGAGCGATCGATCACACCGATCCAGCAGTTCCAGAATACGACCGGCAAAAACTCCACTGATTCTGCCCTGATCATTGACGCCATGGACATCCTCTACGAGGGGAACGTGGAGGGATTCTGTCTCGTGTCGTCTGACGGTGATTTCACGCGGCTGGCCAGCCGTCTGCGCGAGTCCGGCATGGAGGTCATCGGCATGGGAGAGAGCAAAACGCCCAAATCATTCCGCGGCGCCTGCTCGGTATTCACGGATTTGGAGCTTCTCATCGATGGCGAGGGCGGCAAGGCAGATAAAAAGAAAAAACAGAACATTGTTTCCAAGAAAAAGATTGCCGACGCAATCATCGAGATTATCACGACGAACGAGAACGACGGGCGCGAAACGGGACTTGGCGAGATCGGCAGCGCTCTCGTGAAAAAGTATTCCGACTTCGACGTGCGAAATTACGGCTACAGCTCCCTGTCCAAATTCATCGAGGAGATGGATGGGTTTGAACTGCGCCGCAACAAATCCACGGTTACGGTTGCGCTGAAAAACGACACATCGGAAATCATAGCCTTTGCTGTTAAGTGCGTGGATAAAGAAGGCATCACCGGCATGGATATCAGCCAGCTCGCAAACCGGATCTACGAGCGTTATCCGAATTTCAAGCCGTCCCAGATCGGCTACGCGACCTTCCAGAAATTCGTCCACAGCATACCTGACCTGCAGGTGGAAAAACTAGAAAACAACCAGAAAAATGTCTACATCCGCAGGGAGTTTTTTGACTATGAGGATTAAATCAATTAAATGCCCCATGCTTTCGGGGCATTTTTTCTTTTTTCTCTTGCAGATTTTGCCGTTTTGTGTTAAAATTGAAAACGGTTGTGACCAAACGAAAGGAGTTCTACCATGTCAGAAACAACAATTCTACTCGGTAATGAGGCTATCGCCCGCGGCGCATATGAGGCAGGAGTCAAGGTATCCGCCGCATATCCGGGCACGCCCAGTACCGAGATCAGCGAAAACATCGTAAAATATCCGGAAATCTATGCGGAGTGGTCGCCGAATGAGAAGGTCGCCACCGAGGTCGCCATCGGCGCCTCCATGGTCGGCGCGCGCGCCATGGCATCCATGAAATGCGTCGGTCTCAATGTGGCTTCCGATCCGCTCTATACTGTTTCATATATCGGCGCCAACGCCGGCCTGATGATCGTCGTGGCGGATGATCCGGGACTCTACAGTTCCCAGAACGAACAGGACACCCGTGCGATCGCCCGTGCCGCTCTCGTGCCTGTGATCGAGCCATCCGATTCCCAGGAGGCCAAGGACTTCGTTGGTGAGGCCATGCGCATCAGCGAGGAGTATGACACGCCGGTCATCCTGCGCACGACAACACGCCTGGCTCATTCCCAGGGCGTTGTGGAGCTTGGGGAACGTGTTGTACCCGATGACAAACCCTATGAGCGCAATCCCGGGAAAAATGTCATGGTGCCGGCGAACGCGAAAATCAGGCACATTCATGTAGAGGAGCGTATGAACCGTTTGGAGAATGACGCTTCCTCTTTTGCTATAAACAGGGCAGAATACGGTGATACCAAAATCGGATTCATCACCAGCGGGATCCCCTACCAGTATGTGAAGGAAGTATTCCCGGAGGCTTCGGTTCTGAAACTCGGCATGGTCTATCCTCTCCCGAAAAAACTGATCGAGGAATTCGCGGAAAAGGTAGACAAACTTTATATTTTTGAGGAGCTGGAGCCGGTTATTGAGGAGCAGGTCAGAGCCTGGGGCATCGACTGCATCGGTAAGGAACTTTTTACAAAACAGGGTGAATACAGCGCCAACCTTCTCCGTGAAAAAATTCTCGGCGTCAAACCTGAAACAAAATCATTCGAGAATCTCCCGGCGCGTCCGCCCATACTGTGTCCGGGCTGTCCACACCGCTCTACTTTTTCCGTATTGAAAAAGTTAAAGCTCCACGCGGCCGGCGATATTGGCTGTTACACGCTCGGTGTGGCACCGCCTCTCGGCGTTATCGACACGACGGTTTGCATGGGCGCGAGCATCTCAACGCTTCACGGCATGGAGATGGCGAAGGGCAGGGAGTATATTAAAAACTGGGTAGCTGTCATCGGTGACTCGACCTTCATGCATACGGGCGTCAATTCCCTGATCGATATGGTTTACAACCAGGGCACCGGCACAGTGATCATCATGGATAATTCGACCACCGGCATGACCGGACATCAGGACCACGCCGCTACCGGTAAAACGCTGCAGGGCAAGGAGGTTCCGGCGGTCAGCATATACAAGCTGTGTGAATCCATCGGCGTGAAAAACGTGGTCGAGGTCGATGTATTCGATATCGAGAAGTTTGAAAAAGTAGTAAAGGAAGAGGTGGCGAAGGACGAGGTTTCCGTCATCATCGCCTGCGGTCCGTGCGCATTGCTCAAAGGAATGAAATTCCCGAACAAATGTGTTCCGGATCCTGAAAAGTGCAAGAAATGCGGCGCCTGTCTGAAACCGGGCTGCCCGGCGCTGACGAAAAACGAGGACGGAACGATCTCGATTGATGAGACTATGTGCAATGGCTGTGGACTGTGTTCGCGGTTATGCCCGTTCGGTGCCATCGAGATAAAGGAGAGATAAAATGGAAACAAAAAACATAATGATCGTCGGAGTAGGCGGTCAGGGAACACTTCTTACCAGCCGAATCCTGGGTGGCATCATTCGAAAGGCCGGCTATGATGTTAAACTCTCCGAGGTACACGGCATGGCGCAGCGCGGCGGTTCCGTTGTCACATATGTGCGCTACGGCGACCGAGTGTATGAGCCGATCGTCGAGGAGGGACAGGCGGATGTGCTAATCGCGTTCGAGCGCCTCGAGGCGATGCGCTACGCACACTTTTTGAAAAAGGACGGTGTCCTGATAGTGAACGACCAGCGCATGGATCCTATGCCGGTCGTGATGGGTGCTGCGGAGTACCCTGCGGACATCATAGAAACAATAGAGAAGGATCACAAGGTCATTTCAATAGATGCCATGGCGGAGGCAAAAAAACTCGGTAACGCCCGCGTGTTCAACACGGTCATCATCGGTGTGGCTGCTAAAAACATGGATTTTGAAAAACAGGAGTGGCTCGATGTAATCGCCGGACTCGTTCCACCGAAAACGGTCGAGCTCAACCAGAAGGCTTTTGTTGTTGGCTATGAGAGTAACTGAAAGTAGTTAATCGGAAAACAAACATCGGAAATGCTGCATTTGTGTTTAAAGGTGGCAGCATTGACAGGACATCATGTAAAGCGGAGTTCAGATTAATGATAGTTGACATTCATACACATACTTATCCGGATGCCATTGCGGAAAAAACGGTTGATGTTCTCAAGGGGGTTGCGGGGATAGAGGCACAGGGCGACGGAACGGCCGGCGGACTGACTGCTTCATCTGAGGAGGCGGAAATCGATCTCTCCATCATCCAGCCGGTGGCGACAACTCCCCATCAGGTCGCTACGATAAATGAAGTTGCATTTAAGACCAACCTCGCTTCGAATCGTAAACGATTGATGTCATTCGGGGCAATCCATCCGGATTCGCCCGACCATAAACGTGTACTCCGCGGAGTTGCGTCGCTGGGACTCAAGGGCATCAAGCTTCATCCTGATTATCAGGGAGTCTTTTTTGATGATGACAGATACAAAAGGATCATCGAAACGGCTACTGAGCTCGGTCTTTTTATAGTAGTGCATGCTGGTGTTGACATCGGTTTGCCCGACCCGGTGCATACGACTCCGCAGCGAATAAAAAATGTATTGCGTGATACCGGAACTGATCGCCTGATACTTGCCCATATGGGCGGCTGGCGCATGTGGGATGAGGTAACTGATACACTGGCGGATGAAAAAGTACACATAGACACGTCATTTTCGACTACCGTTGTCGGTGTGGACGGGATGCTGGATGAGGAGAAATTTGTTAAGATGGTACGCGCGTTTGGCGCGGAAAAAGTACTGTTTGGAACGGACTGGCCGTGGGCAGGACAGAAAAAGAGTTTGAAATGGATAAACAATACCTCTCTTCGCAAAGAGGAGAAGGAAAAAATACTCGGGAACAACGCAGTGGAGTTGTTGAACCTGAAGAGAAGGGGATAACCGATGTCTGACAGAGAGGACGAATTCAAGGAATTAGAAAAAGAAATGGTAGAAAAAGGATCTGCCGTTCAGCCGATAGAGCGCTATGAGGAACCCGGTCCTGATGATATCGAGAGAGCTTTGGAGGAATCGCTGTCGATGAGCGATGAGGATGAGCCGACATTTGTCTCACCCGAGGAACAGGCAATCAAACGTAAACGAAAAAAAAGGATCATATTGGTTATTGTTCTGATCATACTGCTGGCAGGCGCTGCGGTAGGCGGTTATTTTGTTTATCGCATGCTGGGACCGAGTATGACAAAAGCCGATGTAGCGTCTTCCTTCGAGCTCGGAGAGAACGAGGTCGGATTGATAATCGACGGTGTGCGTTCCGAGAAAAAGGGCCGCGTCATAGACGGCAAAACATATATCCCCTATGATATTGCCGGCTCATATATGGATAACAGGTTGTATGTTGATACTACCGAAAAACTGTTGTCCTACGCGACGGAGGAGGCAGTTACGGATTATCCGCTTGACGCTGAGGCAGACGGAGTAAAAGTGCTGATTGAATCCGACGGTGAATTCTATATAGCGCTTGATTTTATTGCGAAAAATGCAACCTGTGAGTATACGGAATATACTGATCCGGCGCGTATTGCCATATTTCACGATCGGACAAAGACCTATACCATCATGACGATTGGTGAGGACTCATACATGCGAACCGGGCCGGGTGAAAAATACCCTTACCTTATCGAAGTAAAATCAGGAGATGAGCTCTTTGCCGATACCGAGCATCAGAAGGAAAATGATTTTCAGCCTGTGACCACTCGCGATGGAATTACCGGATATGTGCCGATTGCGGTCATCCGTAAATCTGAGTCCAGGCCGGTCGACTTTACATCGGAACCGACGACATTCACCCAGCTTTCTCTCGGGGAAAAACTGTGCATGGGCTGGCACAATATCGGAAGCGCAGGTCATTCGGAGCTTCCGGTAAATCTCGGTATTGCCGACTGCATTAATGTTCTGGCGCCGACATGGTTCACGTTAGATGATAACAAGGGAGGCATCTCGTCAATAGCGGATCATACCTATGTGGCATCCGCTCATGAAGCAGGGCGTAAGGTCTGGCCAACACTCAGAGATTTTACTTCTGATAAAACATTTAATCTGACAAAAATTCTCGGCAAGACACGCTCGAGACGGCGCCTGATCAAAAACGTAGTTGATGCGCTGAAGGAATTAGGTTGTGACGGAATCAATGTGGATTTTGAAAAAGTAACCGCTGACTCCGCTGCAGGCTACCTTGAATTCTTGCGTGAGTTGGTTATTGAATGCCACAAGGAGCAGTGGATCGTTTCAACAGACAACTACCCAATCCGTGAGTACAACATGTTCTATAACCCCTCTGAGCAGGGACGTGTGGTTGATTACGTGATATTCATGGCGTATGATGAGCACTATTCGGGCAGCAATGAGGCCGGCTCGGTTTCATCTCTTCTGTATGTCCAGGACGCTATCGCGAAGGGTGTGGGACGCATGAGTAAAGACCGCGTGGTGATCGGCCTGCCGTTTTTCACGAGACTCTGGCTGGAAAAAGAAACAAAGAACGGCATGGAGCTGTCGAGTGAGGTCATGGGCATGGGTGATGCGGAAACATGGCTGTGGAAAAACGAGGCCAAAGCAAACTGGGACAAAGAACTCGGCCAGTATTACGCGGAGTTGAAGGTCGGTAAAAAGAAAACATACCGCATTTGGATGGAGAATGAACGCTCGATCAAGGCAAAAATAGCCGAAGCAACGAGCCAGGATATTGCGGGAGTCGCCTTCTGGTCCATGGGTTCAGAACGTGCGATAACATGGGAAACCATATCGGAAGCGCTGAAATAGAATTGAAATAAATCGGCTGCTTTTTATGGATACTGTGAATTATTAAAAAAATTTGTATTGTTAAATCTGATTTTTTGTGTTACAATAGGAGTTGCGCATGCAGACACAGATCATTTCATGGGACTCAACGGACGGATACAAGCCGGACGATCTGGATCAGGCGGTTAAAATCCTGAAAAACGGTGGCCTGGTTGTATTTCCCACGGAAACTGTCTACGGATTAGGGTGCAACGGGCGGAGTGAGAAGGCGGCGAAAAAGGTCTATAAAGCCAAGGACCGTCCGGGTGACAACCCGCTGATACTGCATGTTGCGGATCGTGACAGCGTACAGAAGCTTGTAAAGGAAATTCCTCCCCTCGCGGAGAAGTTGATGGATACATTTTGGCCGGGACCGCTGACGTTGATCTTTCGCAAGGCGAAACAGATTCCGAAGGCTGTGACCGGAGGATTGGAGACCGTGGCGATCAGGATGCCTGCTCATACTGGCGCGAGAGATTTGATCCGTGCTGCAGGAATGCCGATAGCGGCGCCCAGCGCCAATCGTTCGGGACGTCCCAGTCCTACGATGGTTTCACATGTAATTGAGGATCTTGACGGTCGTGTAGATATGATTATCGACGGTGGCGTGGTCGGTATCGGATATGAATCCACTATCGTTGACGTGACGGGTGCGAGACCGGTTATTCTGCGTCCCGGATTCATAACGAAGGAAATGATCGGGGAGGTCATTGGTGTTTCGGATGATGAGATAATCCAGGAGGCTTCCATGGTCACCGGTGATACGGCGCCCAGGGCTCCCGGAATGAAATATCGCCACTATGCACCGGAGGCAGAGCTGACTGTTGTGCGCGGTGACGAGGAGGAGGTTCCGCGCAAGATAGATGAACTGGCAAGGCAGTTCCCATCTGATATGGTCGGGGTGCTGACGACAGATGAACGCGCGGGACTGTATGATTACGGAGTGGTTCTCTCAATCGGTTCGACCAGGGAGAACACTCTCGGACATGAATTATATCATTCGCTTCGCGAGTTTGATCATCGCGGGGTGAAACACATATATGCAGAGACTTTTTTCGGAATAGATCAGGAAGATGCCCTGATGAACCGTCTCATGAAGGCGGCGGGCGGGCAGATTGTGGATCTTGCGGATTACCATCGGCTGATATTCGTCTGCAAGGAGAATGTCACGATGTCGCCCATGGCCGAGTGGATCATGAAGAGCATCGTGATGGATAAAAGTGTTGATATTTGTTCACGAGGCCTGGTTGTGCTTTTTTCCGAACCGATCAATCAAAAAGTAATGGACGTTCTGTTTGCGCATGGCGTGCCATGTGAGGAGCTGTCATCACGGCTGCTGATGTCGGAGGATCTCGACGAGAACACTCTGGTGATCACGATGTCGTTTACGGAAAAAGTCAAGGTGCTAGAGGAGTTTGGGATCACGGAGCATGTTTACACTCTCAGGGAGTTTGTCGGTCTGGAGGATGATGTCACTGATCCATACGGCGGGGATGCTGCGGCGTATGAGGGACTTTACCTCGAGTTGAAGGATCTCCTGTATAAGATGAAGAAACGATTAGGATGGCAGTAGGACTTAGCGCGAGCGCTGATGTGAGCTTTGCTCACGACTCATCGCTGCGCTCTTCGCTGTGAGCAAACTCACGCCGCTCGCGCGAGAACACTGGAAAAAACAGGGTTATATAGTGAGATCAGCGGGAGGAAGAGTAAATGATAGCGGTAGGTAGTGATCACGCGGGATACGCGTTAAAATTAGCTGTGATTGAGCATTTAAAGGAACGGGGCGATGAGTTCGAGGATTTTGGGTGTGACTCGCCGGAGTCCGTGGATTATCCCGTGTATGGGAAAAAGGTTGCCGAGGCAGTGGCAAGAGGCGAGTATGATCGGGGGATACTGATCTGCGGAACCGGAATCGGGATTTCCATCACCGCCAACAAGGTTAAGGGAATTCGCGCGGCATTGTGCGGGGACTGTTTTTCCGCAGAGGCTACCAGGCTTCATAATGATGCAAATATTCTTGCCATGGGAGCGCGTTCCATCGGTGAGGGACATGCGTTGAAGATTGTTGATACTTTCCTGGATACTCCGTTCTCGGGAGAGGAAAAGCATCAGCGCAGGATCGATATGATAGAGTAACTTCCTTAGCGCGAGCGCGGTTTTGAGCTTTTCTCACGACTCGCAAGCTCGCTGTGAGAAAACTCGCGCCACTCGCGCGGGGACATTGATGAATTTACTATATTGAGGGGTAAATATGCTAGGAATTATCGGTTGCGGCAACATGGGAGGAGCCATGCTGTCGGGGATATTAAAAAAGGGATTATATGAGCCGTCTGATGTGATCGTGTCGCATTTGGATGAGAGCGCTCTTGACGAGATACATAAAAAGTATGGCGTACAAACAACAACTGACAATGCCGTTGTGGCTGAGCGGGCGGACATTCTGTTGATCAGTATCAAACCGTACCAGTTTGATGAAGTAATTCCGCAGATCACAGATGTGGTTGATGACGATACACTGGTGATTTCCATTGCGGCCGGCATGACGTTAGATGCGATCATAGAATTGTTCGGTCGCGCGATTCATTTGGTTCGCACCATGCCGAACACACCGGCTCTGGTTGGCGCAGGTGCAACCGGCATGTGCTTTTTCGAAACCGTAACGGAAGAAGAGAAGAAAAAAGCCATAGAAATATTTGAGAGCTTCGGAATTGTTTCGGTTGTTCCGGAGTCCATGATCGATACCGTGATCGGTGTCAGCGGTTCATCACCGGCATATATTTTTATGCTGATAGAGGCAATGGCCGATGCTGCTGTTGCGGATGGAATGCCACGCGCAGATGCCTATAGAATGGCAGCGCAGAGTGTTTACGGTTCAGCGAAGATGGTTCTCGAGACCGGTAAACATCCCGGAGAACTCAAGGACATGGTATGCTCGCCCGGAGGCACGACTATCGAGGCTGTACGAGTACTTGAGGAAAAGGGCTTTCGATCTGCCGTTATCGAGGGGCAGATGGCATGTGTTCGCAAGGCGCATGAAATGTCAGCGAAGTGAAATAATGTAGCGCGAGCGCTGATGTGAGCTTTGCTCACGACTCATCGCTTCGCTCTTCGCTGTGAGCAAACTCACGCTGCTCGCGCGAGTACTATAGTGAAACTTATTACTGATTCGCTGGTTTATGGAGGCGGGATTGCGAAAACATGACAAGGAAAAAAATAAAAGGGAAGTCATGACGGCTCTGGCAATGATATTGCAGATAGGTTTGGCAATATTGGTTTGCATGGCCATGAGCATGGGGATTGGTTATTATTTAGATAAACTATTCGGTACTAAATTTATAATTTTAATATTTATGGTAATTGGCTTTTTAGCATCAATTCGCAGCATGTTGGTTCTGACCGGGCACTATCATCCGGGTGAAAAATCAGAACAGTCATTGAACGATATCAATATGGCCAATGATGTTGATGAATCAGAAGATGGTATACGTAATCGATGATTTTTGTGTCTAATGCCGGAGGCGATTAGTCAACGATGCGATTGGTGTATCTATATAAAACAGATAAATAGAATGATGAGGAGCCACTGATGGAGTCTCATGATGATGGAATAAACAGTGTAGCCGGAGAGCAAGGGATAAACAGCGACACGGTTCAGACAGATAATTCTGATCAACAGAATTCAGTAAATAACAGCGCTGAGATAAAAAGATTCCCAGACCGTCAAATTGCGAAAAAAACCCTGTATCGCGTGATCATCGGCATATGGATACTGTCGGTTATAGTATGCGTGACGGGTGTATGGTTTGTTGAATACAAAACAGCGTATCTGCTCGGAGAACTGGTTGGCAGCGGGATTGCGACAGGACTTATGTTTCATCTGTTTCATTGCATAGATGTTGAGTTGGATCTCGGTGAGGCCAAGGCACCCATGCACAGCAAAATGAACGCGATGCTTCGATTATTTATTGAGATTGCTGCGGTTGCGGGATGCTGTTTTATCCCGGAGATAATAAATCCTATCACTGTACTGATTGGCTTGTTCGGCAGGAAGATAGGAGCATTGATGGTGCCGGTCTTTTTCGATAAGGAACGAACCGGTGAGATGACTGAGGAGGATCGGGAACAGTTAAAAACACACGGCAGACTGCTCTCAAAAAAGGAGATGCAGGAGTTGGAGGAAAGGAGTGATTAGACAAAATGGAAAACGTCGATTTTTATGTCCACGGATATAAAGAGATCCAAATCGGCGGAGCAACCGTTTACATCACGACGACACATGTTTGTCTCGCGATTGTTCTGTTAGTGCTGATTATATTTGCCATAGTAGCAAATCGCACTATCAAAAAGGCGGACCCCACCAAAGCACCGACGGGATTTCTGAATATCATTGAGCTGCTGGTTGAGACCGTGGACAATTTGGTATTCAGCAATATGGGCAAGACACTGGCGCCCCGATTCAAAAACTATATCGGAGCCGTGTTTACACTGATCATAGTGTGCAATCTTTCCGGATTGTTCGGACTGAGGCCGCCGACCGCTGATTACGGTGTGACACTTCCGTTAGCGCTGATCACATTTATCATGATCCAGTATCAGGGCTTCAAATGGCAGAGAATGGGCAAGATAAAGGGATTGTTTGAGCCTATCTTTTTATTCCTGCCTGTTAACATCATCAGTGAGTTCGCAACACCGATTTCGTTGTCACTCCGTCTCTTTGCCAACATTTTGTCCGGAACGATGATGATGACATTGATCTACGGACTGTTGCCGAAACTCGTATTGATCGCATGGCCGGCTGCGCTGCACGCATATCTTGACGTGTTCGCAGGTGCCCTGCAGGCCTATGTGTTCGCGATGCTGACAATGGTATTTATTACCAATGCGGCTGATGTTGAAAACGCCTCGCCGAAGGCGTTAGCGAAGGAAGAGAAGCGAATTGCTAAATTAGCTAAACAATAATCAAAAAAATAAGTCCGCATATAGCGGCAGAAAGAGAGGTAACTATCATGGAAATGGCAGAAGCAATTATCAGAGCAGCATCCGCAATTGGAGCAGGTTTGGCGGTTATCGCCGGTATCGGACCCGGTGTTGGACAGGGTATCGCAGCCGGTTACGGTGCATCTGCAGTAGGACGTAATCCGGGGGCACGTGGCGAAGTAATGTCTACAATGCTTTTGGGGCAGGCCGTTGCCGAGACGACAGGTCTTTACGGTTTGGCCGTAGCGATGATCCTGTTATTTGCGAATCCGTTGTTGCCATAATCTCTCCGGATGGAATGTTTTTACCGATGTATATAGGTCTAACAGGTGTTAAACTTTTTCATGAAACCATGTCAGAAAACAATTCTGCTGAGTTTTTAATATATCTATGAAAAATCATATCATGAAATTTATATTCGGTAAAAATGAGAAACCCAATAACCAACGAAAGGAGGGATACCCTTGGATCCCAGAATATTTGGGTTAGACGCCCAGACATTATTTGATACCTGCATCACGCTGATAGCGATGCTGATCCTGTTTATCCTTCTCTCCTATCTTTTGTTCAATCCGGCGAGGAAACTGATCGAGAAGAGAAAGGCTCTCATCAAGGATCAGTTAGATGAGGCGGCAGAGGCAAAGGAATCCGCCATGGCAATGAAAGAGGAATACGATCAGAAATTAGCCAAGGTGGACGAGCAGTCTGAAGAGATGTTAGCCGAGGCTCGTAAACGCGCGAAAGCCCGTGAATCCGAGATTATTTCGGAAGCGGACGATGAGGCACACCGCATCATCACGCGCGCCGAGAAAGAGGCTGCGCTTGAAAAAGACAAGGTAAGGGATGAGATCAAACAGGAGATCGTCCAGGTAGCAACGCAAATGGCAGGAAAATTCGTGGAGAATTCCATTGATGAAAAACGTCAGGCGGAGCTCGTGGAGGAGACGCTGAAGGAAATGGGTGATGCGACATGGCAAAGCTAGTATCAAAGGTATACGGTGACGCGTTATTCGAGCTCGCAGTCGAGGAGGACCGACTGAAACCGATATGGGATGAGGTTCGTGCCTTATTGCGGGCGTTAGAGGACAACCCTGACTTTTTACCGACACTACGTCACCCCGATATGACTATGGAGAAAAAGCAGGCGCTGCTGAAAGAACTGTTCGGAGCTTCTTTTTCTCAGGATGTGATGGGGCTTTTGGATGTATTGGTGCGTAAAAACCGCATCGGCGAGTTGGAAAAAGTACTGCTTCATTTTGATGAGCGCGCAAAGGAACGCGAACGGATCGGCATTGTTGAGGTGCGGACGCCGTTGGCTCTTTCCGATAGCGACAGGAAAAAGGTAGAGGCGCGTGTTCTCGAAGTGACAGATTTCGCATCACTGGAGATGAATTATATAGTGGATGAGTCATTACTTGGCGGCATGGTAATCCGCATTGGAGATCAGGTGCTGGATAACAGCATCCGGTCGAAACTGGATGCAATGTCGAGACAGTTAGGAACCGTCCGGCTGTAGAAAGAAGGTGTATAGACGATATGAATTTAAAGCCTGAAGAGATCAGTTCAGTGATCAAGGAAGAGATCAAAAAATATAGTACGGAGTTCGAGGTAGCCAACGTCGGAACCGTTATTCAGGTTGCAGATGGTATTGCCCGTATCCATGGTCTGGAAAAGGCAATGCAGGGAGAACTGTTGGAGTTCCCCGGTGAGGTTTACGGAATGGTGCTGAACCTCGAGGAGGACAACGTCGGAGCGGTGCTTCTCGGAAATGCGTCCGGGATTGCCGAGGGTGATATCGTTAAAACTACAGGACGAGTTATGACGGTTCCTGTCGGTGATGCGATGAAAGGCCGTGTAATAAATGCTATCGGTCAGCCCATCGACGGTAAAGGACCGATCAAGACTGACAAGATCCGTCCTATCGAGCGTGTGGCGCATGGAGTTATCGATCGTAAATCAGTGGACACTCCTCTGCAGACCGGTATCAAGGCTATCGATTCGATGGTACCGATCGGACGCGGACAGCGTGAGTTGATCATCGGCGACCGTCAGACAGGAAAGACGGCTATTGCCATTGATACGATCATAAACCAGAAGGACCAGGATGTACTCTGCATTTATGTAGCGATCGGGCAGAAAGCCTCGACAGTTGCGAACCTGGTAAAAACACTTGAGGAATACGGTGCCATGGATTACACCACCGTGGTTGCCGCAACGGCATCCGAGTTAGCGCCGTTGCAGTATATCGCACCGTATGCAGGCTGCGCCATCGGTGAGGAATGGATGGAGGCAGGCAAGGATGTCCTCATCATTTACGATGACCTCAGTAAGCATGCAACGGCATATCGTACCCTGTCATTGCTGCTTCGCCGTCCGCCGGGACGTGAGGCATATCCGGGTGATGTCTTCTATCTGCACTCACGTCTGCTCGAGCGTGCGTCAAAGCTTTCAGATAAACTCGGCGGCGGTTCCCTGACGGCTCTGCCGATCATAGAGACGCAGGCGGGTGATGTGTCGGCATACATTCCGACGAACGTAATTTCCATCACGGATGGTCAGATATATCTGGAAACGGAGATGTTCAATTCCGGTTTCCGTCCGGCCGTTAACCCCGGACTTTCGGTATCCCGTGTAGGTGGTTCCGCACAGATCAAGGCGATGAAAAACATTGCCGGTCCGATACGTATCGAGTTGGCACAGTACCGCGAGCTGGCTGCTTTTTCACAGTTTGGCTCCGACCTCGATGCCGACACCAAACGTCAGTTGGATCAGGGTGAGCGCATCCGTGAGATCCTGAAACAGGATCAGTATTCACCGTTGCCGGTATGGTATCAGGTTATCATTATTTACGCTGCAACAAAACAGTACCTCATAGATATTCCGGTTGAGGACGTATTGGAGTTTGAAAAAGGATTATTTGATTATCTCGATTCCAAGCATCCGGATATTCCGGCCGCAATCCGTGACGAGAAGGTAATTTCCGATGATACGGAGAAAAAGCTGATCGCTGCGATCGAGGATTACAAAAAGGACTTTTTACGGTAATATAGGAGGTATTCTATGGCCTCAATGAGAGACATTAAGCGGCGTCGCGAGTCCATCACGAGCACGTCGCAGATCACCAAGGCTATGAAGCTGGTTTCCACCGTGAAGCTGCAGAAGGCCAAGGGACGGGCGGAGGAATCCAAGCCCTATTTTGAAAAAATGTACGAGACGGTCTCCTCGATGCTTGCGAAATCCGGAAATGTTCACAGCGTTTTCCTCGAAGCTAGCAACAAGGAAGGTCCGAAAAAGACCGGTGTCATCGTCATCACGTCCAATCGCGGACTGGCCGGCGGATACAACTCGAATATTGTCAAGCTGGTAAACGGCGCCGGATTTGACAAGGAGAACACGACTATTTACCCGGTCGGAAAAAAGGGACTCGAGGCTCTGCGCAGGCTCGGTTACAAACTGAGCGGTGATTTCAACGAGGTAATGAATAAACCGCTTTTCGGAGATGCCGTGAGTATCGGAAAAACTGTTACGGATGATCTGGTTGAGGGCGAGATCGACGAGGTTTATCTCGCATATACTGAGTTTAAAAATACAGTGACACAGATTCCGAGACTCCTCAAGATTCTCCCCTTTACAGAGGAGGATTTGGAGAATAATTCCGATTTGGGTGACTTATCGTCAGATGAGGAGAGTGCCGCTAAAAAGGGAGATGAGCCGAAGGGTGCTCAGGCTATCATGAATTATGAGCCGGAGGAAGAGGAAACGCTGAATTACATCATTCCGATGTATATGAATTCACTGATCTTCGGCGCTCTCGTGGAGGCAAGCGCCAGCGAGAACGGAGCGCGTATGCAGGCCATGGACAATGCGACCTCGAACGCGGAGGAGATGATCGATACTCTCGGACTTCAGTACAACCGGGCACGCCAGGCGGCGATCACTCAGGAATTGACAGAGATCGTGGCAGGCGCTGCGGCCATCGAATAAGGAGGATATAATGGAAGAGAAAAAGAATATAGGTACCATCACGCAGATCATTTCGGCCGTGCTGGATATCAAATTCAAAAACGGCGAGCTGCCGGATATCTACGAGGCAATCAAGATTAAAAAGGATGACGGCGAGACTCTCGTAGTGGAGGTGGCACAGCATCTCGGTGATGATACGGTTCGCTGTATCGCCATGGGACCAACCGACGGACTGGTTCGCGGAATGGAGGCTGAGGCGACCGGAGGACCGATCTCGGTTCCGGTTGGCGAGGAGACACTGGGGCGTATCTTCAACGTACTTGGTGAGCCGATTGACGAGAAGCCAGCACCGCAGGTGAAGGAATACAATCCAATCCACCACGAGGCTCCGACCTTTGAGGATCAGTCCACGGAGGCAGAAATCCTCGAGACCGGTATCAAGGTCATTGACCTGCTCTGCCCCTATCAGAAAGGCGGAAAGATCGGACTGTTCGGAGGCGCCGGCGTAGGAAAGACCGTGCTTATCCAGGAGCTGATCACAAACATTGCTACCGAGCATGGTGGTTATTCGGTGTTTACCGGCGTAGGTGAGCGTACCCGTGAGGGTAACGACCTTTATTATGAGATGATCGAGTCAGGCGTTATTGACAAAACAACGATGGTATTCGGTCAGATGAATGAGCCGCCGGGAGCGCGTATGCGTGTCGGTCTGGCAGGTTTGACGATGGCTGAGCATTTCCGTGACAAAGCCGGCAAGGATGTCCTGCTTTTTATTGATAATATTTTCCGATTTACACAGGCCGGTTCCGAGGTGTCAGCGCTGTTAGGCCGTATGCCTTCCGCCGTTGGTTATCAGCCGACTCTGCAGACGGAGATGGGTGCTCTGCAGGAGCGAATCACATCGACTAAGAACGGATCGATCACATCGGTTCAGGCGGTATATGTGCCTGCCGACGACCTGACTGACCCGGCGCCTGCGACAACATTTGCCCACCTTGATGCAACGACGGTTCTTGAGCGTTCCATCGCTGAGCTCGGTATCTATCCGGCTGTGGATCCGCTGGCATCAACATCACGTATGCTGGATCCGCGTGTAGTCGGCAACGATCATTATCAGATTGCCCGCGGTGTGCAGGAGATACTTCAGCGTTACAAGGAGCTGCAGGATATCATCGCGATTCTCGGTATGGACGAGCTTTCAGAGGATGAGAAGATCCTCGTTAACCGCGCCCGCAAGGTTCAGCGTTTCCTGTCACAGCCGTTCCACGTTGCTGAGCAGTTCACAAACCTGCCGGGTAAATATGTGCAGATTTCGGATACGATCCAGGGCTTCCGCGAGATCCTGAACGGTGAC
>JAGABX010000024.1 GCA_017614395.1 Eubacterium sp. | reverse complement strand
CATTTAATACACCTCCTTGTGGTTTATATATAATATAATACCACATAATACTATATAATGCAACAGGAAATTTGACAAAAAAAATAACCGCTTTTCAGCGGTTTGGCATTAAAATGCCCCTATTCAACTGTCAAACTCCCGATTATATCACAGAGGTTGTTTTGCCGGATACTGTAAACAGCATCGGGGATCTGTGCTTTTACGGCTGCAGAGAGTTA
This sequence comes from Eubacterium sp., assembly GCA_017614395.1. Taxonomy (GTDB): domain Bacteria; phylum Bacillota; class Clostridia; order Lachnospirales; family Lachnospiraceae; genus Eubacterium_F. Next base: position 8,429 of record JAGABX010000024.1, on the reverse strand, counting down.
CGTTCGGTTACGCTCTATGCTTCTTCTGCGGATTTGCGGCAGGGTTCAGATGATACAGGTCGAAGATCAGATAAGCAATCCGTTCCGGCGACGGAGTCCGGTTATTCCCATGATATTTCAATAGGTTCGGATGTGTTTATGAATTGCCGGAATCTCGCCTGGATTATTCTCTGTTTGGGTGTAAAGGAAAAAACAGCGATACGGCGTATACTGATGCAGAGGAATAGTGCGACCTATGTGCGGTTTGAGGATGCTGCGGCGTACTTTCCGGAGTTTTCGGAACACTATGATTTGGTGGGACCGGCACATATATTTGAATTGGCAATAGACGGGCATGGTCTGAGAGCGAGACAATGTTTCGAAAATGGTTTTTTTATCCCTGAAGCATATGATTCGATGTTCGAGCAGGCGGCGGTAAGCGAGGATGAGAAAACACTGTGCAGGATGGCCGCATCGAGACTGCAATTCCCAAAACAGCTGTCAGAGAGTGCGCGGAGGATGTATGAAGCCTATTTAGGTGAGCATGATGAGACTTTTTTTGAGGATGCTGTCTCCGGACGGGATTTGAAACTGGTGTTGTCGTTGAAAAAGCAGGGCGTCCTGACTTCTGAACAAATAAAAAAATGCCTGATACTGACAACCGGTAGCAGATGGGTTGAGGGAACTCGCATGTTGTTAGCGTAGCATTTCCGAATTAGCTATGCATTTTTGCTTGCCAGAATTCAGCATTACTGTGTTGCGTTCGGTTGACGATGCCACCGAGTCAGTGGGATGTATGAAATTATTGTCACTTGATGTATTTGGATATGCTTTCGATTTGAGTTTATCGGGAAATGATTTATGTTTCACTTATCAGATGAAGTACAATCACGAAACGTTCTGGCGGAGAGAGCACTGGGACTGTCGCGGGATGAAATATATATTGATATGCCGTTTTTCGGAACAGCTTTGGCAAATCTGCGATTTAAAAGTAATGACGCTCTCGTAACCTGCGCTACGGACGGCGAATTTTTGTACTATCATGATGAACACATTCTGCGTTTGTTTGAGGACAATCCGGTTTATCTGAACCGGCTGTATCTGCACAGCCTCCTGCATCTGTTGTTTGCCCATCCGTGGCTTCGCGGAGACAGAGATTTGTGGTTGTGGGGAATCGCTTGTGATATCGCGGTTGAATACACTATTGACCATTTGGAAAAACAATGCATAAAAAGGATCATCGGATTGACTCGTTCGACTGTTTATGATCAATTATTGCAGTCGGGGAGAGGAATATCTGCGGCAGTTATTTATCGTGAATTACAGACAAATAATGATGAAAAAAACAATCGGCTGTACCGCGATTTTTTTTCCGATGATCATGCACTCTGGCCACAGGAAAAGAGGCTTTCCGAGCAGCAGGTAATGTTACGGAAAAAGTGGCAGCAAACGGCTGAAAATACAGAGGAAAAGAAAAAGCAGGGGCGTGATTCGGGCAGTGGTGATGAGAGTATTTCATATCAAATCAGAGCAGCAAAAAGCAGACGGAATTATCGTGATTTTTTACAGCAGTTTATGATCCGGCGAGAGGAAATGCAGATAGATCCCGATGAGTTTGATATAGGGTATTATATGTACGGACTTAATCTGTATAAAAACATGCCTCTGGTTGAACCGGTTGAGACCAGGGAGGTTAATCGTATCAGGGATTTTTGTGTTGTTGTGGATACGAGTTATTCTACGAGTGGGGAATTGATCAGGAATTTTCTGACTGAGACGTTTAATCTGTTTCGAGAGAGAGACAACTTTTTCAGAAACAACAGATTGCATTTAATTCAGGCTGATGATGAGGTTCATGACGACATATTGATTACATGCGAGAGTGATATAGAAAATGTTTTTTCAAATTTCGAGATAAAGGGAGGCGGAAACACTGATTTTCGCCCTGCATTCACGTATGTTGATGAATTAGCGGAGTCAGGCGCGTTTGAACAGTTATGTGGGTTGCTGTATTTTACAGATGGTTTAGGCATATATCCGGACAGGGAGCCTGCCTACAAGACTGCATTTCTTTTTCTCGATGAATATGAGAACCTCAGTGTTCCTCCGTGGGCAATTAAAATAGTTCTTGATGAGGCGGAGTTTTCAAATAATCACGAGGCGAACACATTATGAGCAGTGCTGCTTTGCAGTTAGAAATCGTAAAGGAATACAAAAGAATGAATATCAAGGAAGCCAAACAGGAAATAATTAATACTGTCAAAGTATATTTGGATAAGGATGATGCAGGAAACTATCGTGTTCCCGCCGTGCGCCAGAGACCTATTCTGCTGATAGGACCACCGGGGGTTGGCAAGACTCAGATCATGGGGCAGATTGCCGATGAGTGCGGAATTTCCTTGGTTTCGTATACCATGACACATCACACCAGGCAAACCGCAGTCGGACTTCCGTTCATAAAGGAGTTGGAATTTGACGGACAGACCTACAGTGTGACAGAGTATACAATGAGTGAGATCATTGCCAGTATCCACCGAGCAATTGAATCAAGGTTGGAAAAAAGTACTTCGGATCGGAATGATACAGCCCGTGATCGTGAAGGAATACTTTTTATTGATGAAGTAAACTGTGTGTCTGAGACTTTGGCGCCGACAATGTTGCAGTTTCTGCAGAATAAAAAATTCGGTAATCAGTCCGTGCCGGAAGGGTGGATCATTGTTGCGGCAGGCAATCCTCCGGAATACAACAAATCTGTTCGTGAGTTTGATATTGTGACGCTGGATCGTGTCCGTCAGATTGATGTTCAGGCGGATCTCGGTGTATGGGAGGAATATGCGTCATCTGTGGGAATACATCGGGCAATCATTGCGTATCTGAAAATCCATCCGGAGCATTTTTATATAATGGAGACCGATGTCAGTGGCAAGCATTTTGTAACTGCGCGAGGATGGGAGGATTTTTCGTATCTGTTGTATTCGTACCGGGAAAAGAAAATACCCGTTACCGAGGCTGTGATATATGAATATCTGCCACACAGGGATGTTGCAGAGGGCTTTTCGTCATATCTGGAACTGTATGCGAGATACGAGGAGGAGTACCCAGTTACGGCGATACTGAACGGAGATGTTCCGAGTGTTATTTATGAGAGGCTCCTGCATGCCGGATTTGATGAGCGCGTGGCTGTGGTGGAACTGATTTTGAAGGCGTTTCTCAATATAGTTAAGAGTTTGGACGAGAATATAGACCGGATAGGCGGGACTCCGGAAGTCGAAGTATCATCTGATAAACGGGAAGAATCAGCTGAGACAGCTTTGAAAAATGCTTTTTCATTCATGGAATCGGCGTTCGGTGATGGTGAAGAGATGGTAATATTTGTGACAGAGCTGACAATGAATGCGGAGTGCGTGCTTTTTCTTGCCACACACCCGAGTGATGAATACCTCAAATACAGCGAGAAACTGCTGATCGGGACACGGAGGGGAGAACTGTTGAGTGAAATTAAGCGTTTGTGAGAATGCAAGGGATTTGCTAAAAAAACAGTTGAAAAACAGTTATGTATTTGGTAGAATGGTATCATATTGTTAAACAGGTCGCATAAAATCGACCGCACGGAGGACATAAATGGGCGTAACAAAGCAGGATCGGGTAATCGTTATCGATTTCGGCGGACAGTATAACCAACTGATTGCCAGGAGAGTTCGGGAGTGTCATGTATTCAGCGAGGTTTATCCGCATACGATCCCGATTGATGCTATCAGGCAGATGGCACCGGACGGAATTATATTTACCGGAGGACCGAACAGCGCGTATAAGGAGGATTCTCCCTCGATTTCGTCGGATATATTCAGTTTGGGCATTCCGATTTTGGGTATTTGTTATGGTGCGCAGCTGATGGCGCATCTGTTGGGTGGTACCGTTAAGACAGCGCCGACCAGTGAATATGGCAAGACCATTGTATCTGTGCAGCCGGGATCAATGCTTTTTAAAAATGTTTCGATGGATACTGCTACGTGGATGAGCCACACGGATTATATCGCTGAGGCACCGGAAGGATTCACGATCGCTGCATCGAGCAGAGCGTGTCCCGTAGCGGCGATGACTAATGCGGCTCGAAAACTGTATGCAGTGCAATTTCATCCCGAGGTTAACCATACTGTCGAGGGACAGAAGATAATTGAGAATTTTGTATATGGTATATGCGGATGTCAGGGCAACTGGAAAATGTCATCATTTGTCGAGACTTCTGTAAACTATTTGAGGAAGGGGATAGGAAACGGCCGTGTTTTATGTGCTCTGTCAGGCGGTGTCGATTCCTCTGTGGCGGCGGTGCTGCTGTCCAAGGCTGTCGGCAAACAGCTGACCTGTGTTTTTGTCGATCACGGATTGCTCAGGAAAAATGAGGCCGATGAAGTTGAGGCAATCTTCGGCCCGGATGGACCATTTGACCTGAATTTTGTCAGGGTAAATGTTTCAGGACGATTTTTCGACAGGTTGGCCGGTGTTACCGATCCCGAACAGAAACGCAAGATAATAGGTGAGGAATTTATACATGTTTTTGAGTTTGAAGCCAGCAAAATCGGCGCAGTTGATTATTTAGTTCAGGGCACGATTTATCCTGATGTTATTGAATCGGGACTCGGCGGGTCTGCAACGATCAAGAGCCATCACAACGTCGGCGGTTTGCCGGAGCACGTGAATTTCAAGGAAATCGTAGAGCCACTGCGTCTTCTTTTTAAGGATGAGGTTCGCCAGGTTGGGAGGGAACTCGGAATTCCCGAACATCTCGTCAGCCGCCAGCCTTTCCCCGGACCGGGACTCGGTGTGCGCATTATCGGAGAGGTTACTCCTGAAAAAGTGAGGATAGTGCAGGAGGCTGATTATATTTATCGCGAAGAGATCGATAAGGCGTTGCAGGGGTGGTATGCCGGAACTGTTGACGGCCTGACTAAGAGAGGGAAGAAAGCTGTCAGTCCCGGTGAAAGGAAGGGTGAGATTCCGATATGGCTGCCTGATCAGTATTTTGCAGCAATTACAAATATGCGTTCGGTCGGTGTGATGGGTGACGGGCGCACCTATGATTATGCAATTGCGCTACGTGCAGTCCACACGTCTGATTTTATGACGGCTGATGCTGTACATCTCCCGTGGGAGATTCTGGATATCGTTACCAACCGTATTGTCAATGAGGTAAAGGGCGTCAACCGCGTGCTGTATGACTGTACGAGTAAACCTCCGGGGACTGTGGAACTTGAGTAATTTATAAAACTCCGGAAACCGTCGAAAAATGGCGATTTCCGGAGTCTTTTTTTGTCTTCCGGTACTAAATTGGTACTAAAAATCAAAGTGTATTATCTGTAAGTTCATTTTTCTATATCATTTGTCATTTTGTATCCAAACTAAAACTTAATATTTTAATACTGCTCCGGAGTGCAGTGTGGATTGGGCCACTGGATCTTCCATTTGAAGTACTGCTCTTTTGTGACTTTGCCTTCAATGTATTTTTTCCGTTGCGTCGCCCAGGCGGCAATTGCCTTTGAGAGGACCTCATTATTGAAGAAGAGTCCAACCGGATTTGAAAAAGCGTCCGGGCTGTGTATCTCATTCGGATTGTATGTCATTACCGGCTTTTCGTCCGGGGTCTGTATCTGGTCCGGCCTTTTTAATATGATATCATCCGTGCTGTCGTGTTCTTCTTCCTTTCAGGTATCTGACCAATAAGAGCCTGTTCGATACCGCTCCCCGCTGGATCATGGCTTCAACCGGCGTACTCGCTGTGTCGATATCACGCGCGGATCTTCAGTTTGTGGAAAACTGGAACCTGATCCTGATCTGGCTTGCCATACAGATAGCGTTCCCCCTTATCCGCGCCGGATATCGATTTGTACGAGATTTGGACAAGCCAAGGATTGGATCGGATAAAGCAAAGGAGATACTGGTACGCATCGGAAGTGCCGTGTTGGCAGGTGGAATACTGATCGGAGGGCTGTATGCGATCGGAAGGCTGATACTGTTCAGATAATAGTTTGAAATCCTACTTATTGAAAAGGGTTGCATTTGCTGTATTTTTCGAGTATAATAGGTATAGTTGATATGTTGAAATACTTTTTTTTCTCATTCAAAAGCACTATTGAGGAGAGTGTTATGGCACGTAGAGTATTCTTTAGCTTCCATTATGCGAATGATATAAATCGCTCTATGACGGTTCGTAATAGTTGGGTCGTCCAAGGAAAGGAAGCCGCAGGGTTTGTAGACCATTCGGAATTTGAACAGATTAAACGGCAAGGAGTTAAGGCAGTACATAATTGGATTGATAAGCAACTTGAAGGTACATCAGTTACGGTTGTTCTAATTGGTACGGAGACCTTAAATCGTCCGTATGTTCAGTATGAGATCTGTAAGAGTTTGCAAAGAGGCAATGCTCTCATTGGTGTGCATATTTCTGGAATTAAAGATATGAGAACTTTACGGACATCGCCTAGAGGGAATGTTCATACTATTATTGGGAATTATAACGATGGCACACCGGCGTATTTTGATGTTGTATGCGATGGGATATATGATTATATAGTGCAAAATGGATATTATAACATGGGGAGATGGATAGAAGCGGCTGTACGCACACACAATAAATGAGAGGTTGAAAGAATGGAAAAAAAACTTAAACACTTAGAATTGGCACAAGGGGTTATAAACCGGATGGCAAAGAATTCATTTATGCTTAAGGGTTGGGCTGTAACGTTAATAGCGGGGATTTTTGTTTTGGCTGAGAAAGATACGGATAAATTGTATTTTCTTGTTGCATATATTCCCGTAATCGTTTTCTGGGGACTAGATTCTTATTATTTGCTACAAGAGCGTTTGTATCGTTCATTGTATGATAAGATTCGACAAACGGGTGAGGACGCAATAGATTTTTCATTAAAGGCTACTACGCAAATGTTTAATTCTGACAAGAATACTTTTCACAGTTGTCTTTTCTCGGTAACTGAACTTTGGTTTTATATTCCACTAGCAGTAGTATGCACAGGGATTATTATAATCACACATATTTAATTACGCGGCTGAGGGTGCAATGTCTGGAGTTACATTACATATTTATGAACATGAAAAAAGAGATATTATTTCGATGTGGAATACACAGCTAAAATCAATTCAAAGAGTATTACCGAGAGACTATACTGAAAATGACATAATTGCTATGTTAAAACTATTTTATCCACATGAATGGCATTCGGTTGAAATAAAATATAGGTACTATAAGATTAAGGATAAGTACATAAAAAGGCATTTTGGAAAAACTCGATATAATATGAAACAACCAAAAGAGTTGTTGAATTCATCTAGTATGTTCAGGAGGCTATTATCTGATGAATGTCGAGATTTATATGCTACCAATTATTCCGAGAAAGAGGTTAATGAATTAATTGGCGAATTATGGGATAAAAGGAAGCCTAAGATTGAAAAGATTAATCAGAAAATAGAAAGAGCAAAATCAAAAACTCAACAAGTGACTCCTCAGTTTATCAATCAATTGATTGGGCTGTACGAAAGAAAGAATACAAGTCAAAAGGATAAAATGTACATTCTAGCAGAACTACAAAAGTATTATAATCCTGCAGTAATACAGTTTTTTTTAAAACAGAATGATACAGAACTTAATAAACAACTCAGATGGATTGCATTTTATCATCTCCAGAGTTTTAATTATCATCCGAGAGCAAGACGGCAAAAGTATATGCAGATACATACACGCAATAAAAAGAGAAAAGAGTATTTGAAAAGAGTATATCCGGATGAAAGGCACACGATACCAAAGACTCCAATGGAATTGGAATATAGAATTGAAAATGCGAAAGAGCAAAGAATTAAAGAATTTGACTATTTTATTTCGCATAGTTATTTAGATAGTAGTTTGGTACAAGAATTGATTATATATGAAAATAGTATCGGCAAGAATGTGTTTTGTGATTGGATAAGTGATTCGGACTACTTGAAACGGAATTTGATTTGCGATGCAACATTAAAGGTATTGGAAAATAGATTAGAACAATCCAAATGTCTGTTATTTGTAGATTCGAACAACTCTAGACATTCAGTATGGTGTAAATATGAATTGAACTATTTTAAAGAATTAGGAAAACCGATGTATATTATTACAATAAATGATATTGAAAACGGATCATTTGATGTTAAGCGCTTTTTAGATAAATGGTATTTGGATCCTGCTTATAAGGAACTGGCATTAATTGAAAGCACAAAAGTAATATCATAGAATTATTCAGTAACACACTACTCATAACACAGAATAAGATACTTTCTGATCTGTTAGAAGAGAAAGTGTTTCATTTTTATTTGAGGCAACACGGAGCATACAGCAATTCAGAATAAAAACTTTTCGTGCTGATTCCGCTTTAAAACAGTGGCTTTTCACCGTATTTTGTGGTATAATG
>JAGABX010000023.1 GCA_017614395.1 Eubacterium sp. | reverse complement strand
GACTGAGGAAATGTATGAGAATCCGTCAGCGTCTATAGGATATGCGCTCTATGATGCGGAAACAGACAGAAAATCCTACGAATCAGTTTTCAGGAGAGCCGATGAAAACATGTATGCGAACAAGCGGAAGAATAAATCGGTCAGACAGGACGTGAGCGAAGAATAATCTTTGTAGCAGGGGGGATAATATGAACGAAAAAAGACTGGGCGTAAAGGAAAAAGCGGCATACGGACTGGGAGCGGTAGGCAAAGACATGGTCTACATGCTGTCGGCCTCATATGTATTGTATTATTTCCAGGATATCATGGGAGTCAATACGATCGCCATGGGTGTGATCCTGCTGGTTGCGAGAGTGTTTGATGCGTTCAACGATCCCATCATGGGCGTGGTAGTGGCTAAGACGAGAACACGATGGGGAAAATTCAGGCCCTGGCTGCTGATCGGAACAATTACGAATGCCATACTGCTCGTTTTGATGTTTTCTGCGCCGCCGTCATTCGATGGCGGAGGATTGGTTGCGTACGCGGCTGTGACATACATTGTTTGGGGCATTACTTATACCATGATGGATATCCCGTATTGGTCAATGGTTCCTGCGTTTACAAATTCCGGAAGAGAGAGAGAGGGGCTCTCTGCGTTGGCGCGTTCCTGTGCGGGTGTGGGATCTGCATTAATTACGGTTGTCACTGTTATGGCTGTTTCCGCGCTTGGCGGAAGAGTGGATGCAAAAAACTCCGATAATGTGGAAAAAGCATTTAACAGCAATGATACGGCTTATGTATACTATCTTGTAATGAGAGATGCTGACGGCAATCCTACTTCGATGAATACAGAGGTTCCGAATGCAGTGATCAATACAACGATTTCGGGAGTTGCGCGCGCATTTGAGTCAAATACGGACAGTGAGACGGATGAATCATATCTGGTGTTCTCTGATTCCAATACGGATTATACGATTAAGATCGGCAATGTTGAATTGAAAAAGGAAACCGGAGACTGTTCGGTAGAACTCGCCATGGATTCAGCAGATGACGGAAAGGCGGCTTTGGCTGTATATGTCAGTCCGGAGGCATATGAGAAGATCACATCATCAGGTGACTACACCACGACTTTGGAAATGCATTCAACTATAGAGGTTGAGCGGCTCGGTTTCAAGTGGTTCTCTGTTATAGTAGGAGTTTTGTTTATACTTTTTATCCTGGTTACATGCCTGTGCATCAAGGAGAAATCAACAGTTGATATGGAAACCGTAGGTGTCGGGCAGATGTTCAAGGCGCTGATAAAAAACGATCAGGCCATGACAATTGTAGTTACGATAGTTCTCATAAATACTGCGTTATATATTACATCAAATCTTCTGATATACTTTTTCAAATATGACCTCGGAGGATCGAACTGGCAGGGGAACTATACGCTGTTTAATACTTTTTCAGGCACGGCGCAGATTTTGGCAATGATGCTGATGTTTCCGCTGTTGCGAAAGGCGTTTACATCGCTGAAAATTTTCTATATTTGCGCGGTGGGAGAGATTATAGGATACGTGATCCTGCTGACTATGGCGCTCAGCGGAGTGACAAATGTATTTATGTTTTTTGTTCCGGGATTTTTCGTAATGGCAGGTGTCGGAATACTGAATGTAGTTGTTACTGTGTTTCTCGCGAATACAGTGGATTACGGGGAACTGAAAAACAATCGGCGTGATGAATCCGTGATTTTCTCCATGCAGACATTTGTCGTGAAACTGGCATCCGGCCTGGCGGCGCTCGTTGCATCTGTGTGTCTGACCGTGTTTAACATACAGAACGATGGTGCAATGAATTATCAGGCGCTTGTTAACAAGGTTTCAAATATCGGCAATACACAGTCGTTGGGTGATGGATCTCTCATAGGTCTGCGCATAGTGATGACAATCGGTCCAACGATTTTGTTGATAGTTGCGTTGTTATTGTTCAGGGCAAAATATATTTTGACAGATGAGAAGCTGAATGAAATCAGTGATGAATTGAAAAGTCGCAAAGGAGGTAGTAAAAATGTTTGAACAGGTTAAACTGAACTATGCTGCGGACGGGTTGGAGCCGCAGATAGGAAAGGAAACAATTGAGACACATTACGGCAAGCATCATGCGCTGTATACCAAAAACCTGAATGACGCTGCGGATTCGGCGGGGGTTTCCGGTCAGGACATTGAGGAGCTGCTGGCGAATTTAGACAAGGTATCGGATGAGGGTTTACGGAAGGCTTTGAGAAACAACGGTGGAGGATATTACAACCATAATCTGTATTTCTCTACTCTGTCAGCAGAAGGCAATGATGAGCCGGTAGGCGAATTGAAGGAAAAAATCAACGAGAAATTCGGCAGCTATTCTGCATTGAAGGATGAATTGACCAAATTGGCTCTCGGACAGTTTGGTTCTGGATGGGCGTGGCTTTCCGCAAACAAATCCGGAGAACTGATGGTTTCCGCCAGCCCCAATCAGGATAATCCGATCAGTGAGGGAACGGGTTTTATTCCGATCCTGGCGATAGATGTATGGGAACATGCATATTACCTGAATTATAAAAATCTGCGCGCTGACTATGTGGCAAAGCTTTTTGAGATCATTGACTGGAAATTGGTCGAGGCAAATTATCAGCGTGTGAAAAACTGATACTTTTCGTCGCTTTAGCGGCAAATTTCCGCAGAAAAATCGTTCGCATGGTATTAAATGAGAGAAAGAGTCCTGCTTTTTCAGAGGACTCTTTTTATAAAAAGGAAATGGATCATGAATTCGGAAGAATCTAAAATTGCAATGAAAACGTCTATCGTCAGCATCGTCGGAAATCTGATGCTGTCTGTATTTAAACTGATTGCAGGACTGATAGCGAACTCCGGCGCCATGATATCTGATGCTGTTCATTCCGCGTCCGATGTTTTCAGTACACTTATCGTTATTATCGGCGTGAAGATCTCATCAAAGGAGGCTGATGAGGATCATCCATATGGGCATGAGAGATTTGAGCCGATTGCAGCCGGACTGTTGTCTATGGTGTTAGCGGTCGTAGGGTTTGAGATCGGCATGAGCGGAGTGAAGACATTGATAGCAGGGCATTATGATGAATTAGCGGTGCCGGGAGTTTTGGCGATCGTGGCAGCGGCAGTATCTATCGTTGCCAAGGAGGCCATGTACAGATATACCAGGATAAATGCCGACAGGATAGGCAGCACTGCGCTCAAAGCGGATGCGTGGCACCACAGATCGGATGCGTTGTCATCTGTCGGTGCATTGATAGGTATCATATTTGCGAGAGCGGGATGGCCCGTGATGGATTCGGTAGCGAGTGTGGTTATTTGCGTATTTATTCTGAAGGCTGCGATTGATATATACCGTGAATCGCTGGACCGTCTCGTCGACAAGAGCGCTGATGAAAAAGTCATGAATGAAATCAGAGATGAAATATTGCAGGTTGATGGGGTTGTGGATGTAGATGATCTGAAAACCAGGCTGTTCGGAAATAAAATGTATGTTGACGTGGAGATAGTTGCTGACGGTGCGCTTACACTGACTCAGTCACACGAGATAGCAGAGGCGGTTCACATGCGCATAGAAACGCGCTTTCCGGAGACGAAGCATTGTATGGTGCATGTTAACCCCGATGAATAAGTAATAACCGCCGGCTAATTGTCTTGTTGAATATGTATTCTTGAAACTACGGGGACACATATTAAGCCGATTATCGTACCGGCAATGGCACCGGCGATCCATAGCACTACCAGATAATAAAAAAGAGACGGGGTGTCCAGCACGAAAACTGCAACTAACAGCTGACCGAGGTTGTGCAACAGACCTCCGGCAATGCTGATGGTGACGAGACGGGCGTGCAGACACTTTTTCAAAAGAATCATTCCGAGACAGGAGAGCATACCGCCTGCCATGGAATACCAGAGGGAAAACAGGTTTCCGAAGGTTAGTCCAACGAGAATTATCCTGATCAGGTTTATCGCAAGAGCATCCTGCCAGCTCAGGCAGTAGAGCGCCAACAGGACAACGAGATTGGTCAGACCTAATTTGACACCGGGGACAGCGATGAACGTCGGGATCATGGATTCGAGCCAGGACAGGACGAAGGCAACGGCAATCAGCATCGCCCTCAGAGCAAGCTTTTGAGTACGGGAATTCATGCTGTCACCTCCCTGTACACATCTGTTTGCAGATATGACCGATACAGGCATGATATGATGTTGCCAACAGACATGTGTTGTTCACTGACCACCGCGTCAGGTGTGTTTTCATCGGATTCCCCGATAACTCTCACGGTTATACGATGAGGCAGACAAACGATACTCTCGTTAGTGTGCGAGATCCTCCCCTGTTTCACACATAGTTTGTCCGGACAATCCGCCTCCTCAATCCATGCCTCACCGTCCCGGATGATAAGCCGGTTTTTTCCACCGACTCCTTCAATTTCAGTATCAACGTTTTCATTCAGCCCATATCTTTCGATTTCTTTTCCGTCTATGGACACCACCACTGACGTCCCGTTTTTTTTAGTCAACAAAAATATAACCACCAGACCGATCCCAATGGCTGCTATTATGGTGATAATCAATAAATCATGTTTTCCCAATTTTTTCACTGTCAGAAGTTTCTTCCGTTCCAGCCCCAGTCCGATACCTCTCGGTACGTGACGTAGATGCGGTCTCCCGGAATCCCCAATTCCTCGTTCAAAATCCTGCAGACCTCACCGCTCATTTTTGAGTATGCGTCGGGAGAAGCGGCTCCAAACAGGCTTATGGACACATAGGCGCCCTTATCCACGTGGTTTCCGGCAAAATACAGATCGTAATTGTCATCAAAACCAACCATCAGAAAGCTTTCGCCTTTTCCTAAAACACTGATTGCCTGTCCGAGTTTGGTCTTGATAGCCTCGCGCTTTTCCTGTGAAACACTGACTGAAATCTTGGAATCAATAAACGGCATTTTGCTCACCTCCTTGCCATACATAATACCACAGAGGGAATGCTTTTTCAACTCTCAAGGATTTTTTTTTATATTTTTTTTATTTTTTTGAAATTTCCCCTTGTGACAATTGAATGATTTTGCTATAATAATAAGGATAATGCGTTTCTGATGAAAATGCGTGAATGGTTAGGAAAGGAAACAGGCATTGCTGAGCGAAGAAAAGATAAAAAAAATGATCCGTCTGTCGGATTATGAGTCGGGAGTCGGCGAGAGTGATCTTCGTCGTACCCGCTATAAAAAAAAGGACTACGTCAGGTTACAGTCTTTGCGTACGGTTGCAGGTTATATTGCAGCCACGATTTTGATCCTGTTGCTTGTCCTGATGTATTTTTTGGATAAGATACCATGGAAAACCATAGTTGCCGAAGGACTGTTCTCGATAACGTCATTGCTGATCTTTGCCGGATGTTTTGCCGGATGGCTGATATTGATGTCCGTGTTTGTCATAGCGTCAGGCCACAGAAGCCGGAGAAAATATGATGAATCATCTCTGCGTGTGGATGAGTATGAGCAGACTTTAGCGGAATTACTTCAGTTGTATGAGGCTGAGCGGAAGGAGGAGAGCGCATGATGGCTACACTCCTTATTTGGAGAGGCAGGATACGATACTTTTTCGAGAAACACTACCTGATTTTACGAGGCCTGATCAAGGCGGTCGTAGCCATGGCCACCATGATGCTTTTGGCCGGCCGTTTTCCTGAGGGTTTTTTCTCGGATAAATATTGGATATTTCCTGCGATTGCGGTGATTTGTGGAGTTACCCCTGATGCCGTGAGCATACTCGCGGTTGTTGCGGTTGTCGGGATTGAGGTTTGGCAGATATCCAATGTTTTGGCGATCACAATTTTGTTGATGATTACGATATTTTTCCTGCTGTTCGGTCGCAAGGCAAAGGAACAGTGGTATATGCTATTGTCTGTTCCGACGCTTTCGGTATGCCATATGGGATTTTCGGTTCCGATGGTTTCGGCATTGTTTGCCGGGCCTTCAATGATACCCGCGCTGATCATGGGTATAATTCTTCGATTCAGTCTTGAGGGTGTTGCGGAGTATACGGCAACGGCACAGCGTGTGGCCGGTGATGCAAATTATTTGGCGCCGCTGCAGTATTTAGTGGATTATCTGATATCGAACAGATCGTTCCTGGTTGCGCTCATAGTTTATACGCTGACATTTATCGTGATTTATTATTTGCGAAGAGCGAATTTCCGTCATGCACCGCAGATTGCCATTCTCGTGGGCGCAATAGTTCTCTACACGATGGAAATGATCAGCAACATAATCTGGGAATTGGAGTTGAATTTAATACTGACGTCGGTTTTGGTAATAGCAACGATGGCGATAGCCTATGTATTTCAATTTATGCATATATCGCTTGATTATCACGGGACCAGACGTTTGCAATTTGAGGATGACGAGTATTATTATTATGTCACGGCGATACCGAAATATAATGTTGCCGTTGGTGACAAGGTAATCACCAGAATTCTTCCAGAAGAGCTCGAGGAGGAAAAAGCAGACCTCAAGGAGGAGGTTGAAAAAGTGTTGGCTGAGGAAAAACAGCAATCGCAGTCTCAATCTCAGTCAGAAGAAGAAAAACAGTAAACATGTTTTTGGAGAAGCCTGAAATCTCTTGCTTTTTCATAACATAAATGACAGGATATGGTGTTATGGATTCGATAATTCAATTTTTCAAAACATATGTTACCAAACTCACGATCCCGCAGCTCACAGTGATTGATGTGTTGGAGATCCTGATCATTGCGTACATATTCTATCACATCATTATTTGGGTAAAGGACACCCGTGCGTGGACTTTGCTCAAGGGTATGGTGTTTTTAGCCGTATTCTATGTGTTGGCTGTGATCCTCGAAATGAATGTAATCGTGTGGTTGTTCAATAACGTAATGGTCGTCGGCGCCATCGCTTTGGTTGTTATTTTTCAGCCGGAACTGCGTGGAGCGTTGGAGCATCTCGGACGACGGAATCTCCTGCGTGCGTTGTCAATAGACAGCGGCAGCGAGAAAAAGGCGCGATATTCCGCAAAAAGCGTTCAGGCTATCGTGAAGGCTACATTTGATATGGCTAAGGTCAAGACCGGCGCACTCATAGTGGTTGAGGAAAACATCCAGTGCCGTGAATATGAACGAACCGGAATTCCGATCAACGCCGATATCAGTTCACAACTCCTGATCAATATTTTTGAGCATAATACGCCACTTCACGACGGCGCTGTTTTGATGCGTGATGACCAGATTGTGGCGGCAACATGTTATCTGCCGCTGTCAAACAATCTTGAGGTGAGCAAGGATTTGGGGACACGTCACCGCGCGGGACTCGGAATCAGCGAGGTCTCTGATTCCCTGACAATAATCGTGTCGGAGGAGACCGGCGCCGTATCATTGGCAAAGGATGGCGTACTCTATCATAAAATAGACGCCGATACATTGGCATTGCGTCTGAAGGAGGCAGCTAAACAGGGATCGAGTGAGAAAGCGCACTGGTGGCAGTTCAGGAAAAAGAAACACATCGCGGAAGCCACTCCACAGGAAACAGAATCCTCTAAAGATGAGGAGGTGAGTGGCTCATGAAGGATGCGTTAAAAAGGATATTCACCAAAAATATCGGATGGAAAATTCTATCTCTCATCGCGGCTATCGGTTTCTGGCTGATAGTAGTTAATCTCATTGATCCGACAATAAAGAGAACTTTTGAGGGAATACCTGTCGAGATATTGAACGAGACGGCCATAACCTCAGCCGATCAGGTTTATGAGATAGAGAGCGGCAATACCGTGAATGTAACGATAACATCCAAGAGAAGTCTCGTAGAGCGACTGAGGGCAAAGGATTTTACAGCTACGGCAGACCTGTCGGAGCTGTCTGCGGTAGGAGCTGTGAGTATTCAGGTTAAATTGAATAAAAACCCTGATAATGTCTCCTACGAGTTGAATTGGAATAATGCTGTTTTGAAGGTAAAACTGGAAAAACGCGTTACCCAGAAGTATAAGGTTCAGGTTAAATCCATAGGAGATCTTGAGGAAGGCTACGTTCTCGGTGATGTTACCGTGAAACCGAATATTATTGAGGTCAGTGGCGGTGAGTCCAAGATGAAGACCATCGATCACGTAGGCGTGACTGTCGAACTAAACGGTCAGAATGAAAAATTCACAACTAAGGCAAATCCTATGGCCTATGACAGCTCGGGTGATCTCATAGATTCTACGAAACTGACTTTCAGTGAAACGGAGGTAAAGGTTAATGTCGGGGTGCGGCAGACCATGGAGGTTCCGATCGAGGTTACGACAGTCGGCGTCCCTGCTGACGGATATCATTTGATACAAACTGACAGACAACCCGAATCAATCCGTGTTTCATCGGATGATCCGGACAATCTGACGAGTGATTTAGTAATCAGGCTTGAGGTTGATATAGAGGGAGCAATGTCTGATGTGGAGAAGGAGATTGACGTTGCAGATGAGTTAGGTCCTGAGTATATCATTGAAGACGAGAATACCGTCGTGTCGGTTCGCTGCGAGATAGGCAAGAGCGGCGAGCGCACACTGTCACTGACAGGCAGCGATATTGAGGTTCGCAACAGTCCGCAGAATTATTCGATCAGCCTGCTGGATCCTGACAGGCGGTATGAGATAGAACTGTCCGGCTCCAATGAGAAACTGAAAAATGTGGAGATTAAGGATTTAGGGGCATACATTGATATAGGCACTTTACGTGAGGGAACACACAGCGTGGCAGTCAGCTTTGATCCCCCTGACGGCGTGCGTGTCAAAAACAGTATCAGCATCGAGATCGCAATAACAAAAATAGAAAATGAAAACGATTCATCAGAGCCAACTGAGGAGCCGGAGGAGACAGAGGAACCGGAGGAAACAGAGGAACCATAATATGCAGATTTCACAAAGTATAAAAAACCTGAAAAAGTATACATTCCTGTTGAGGGAACTTGTTAAAAAAACGATCAAGCTGCGGTACAGACGCTCATATTTAGGAATTCTATGGACACTGATCGAGCCATTGCTTACCATGATAGTGCTGACAATAGTTTTCGGGCAGTTACTGGGGCGGGATTCGACCAATGCCGCCTATGCAGGTGTTCCTTTTCCGATTTATGTGCTGACAGGACGATTGCTGTACAGCTTTTTCTCGTCGGCGACAAACGGGGCAATGAAAAGCATCCGGAATAATTCATCCATGATAAAAAAGGTTTATGTGCCTAAATACATTTACCCGCTTTCAGGTGTTATAGCGAATTTCCTGATATTTGTTATTTCACTGCTGGTTCTCGCGGGAGTGGTAATCTTTTTCCTGATACAGGGGACATATAAATCTCCGATCAACGGGTATACAATTCTGTCAGTAATACCGCTTATCAATCTGTTTTTGCTGGGCACGGGAGTGGGAGTGCTGTTGTCCACGCTGAGTGTATTTTTCCGCGATATGGAGTATCTGTGGAGTGTCCTGCTCATGCTGATCATGTATTGTTCGGCAATATTCTATTTCCCGGACAGGCTGGGAACAGATGCGCTGATGCTGTTGAAATTTAATCCGCTTTTCGGTATCATTGAGAATTTCCGGTTTTCATTTTTCGGTCATCCGTTCGATTGGAACCTGATGCTTTACACGTGGGGCTTTACAATAGTTATGCTGGTCATCGGTTTTTACAGTTTTTACAGAAAACAGGATAAATTCATACTTTATATCTGATTGAGGTAACAAAAAATGAAATCAAATGTGGCGCTCAGTGTCGATAATGTGAGCATGCGATTTAACCTGAGCTCGGAGAAAGTCGACAATATAAAGGAATACATAATAAAGTTAGTCAAAAATGATCTGATGTTCCAGGAATTCTGGGCACTCCGAAATATCAGTTTTGAGGTGAAAAAAGGAGAACGGCTTGGCATATTGGGCATGAACGGCGCGGGAAAATCCACCCTTCTCAAAATAATTGCCGGAGTGATGAAACCGACATCGGGCGGGGTTACCGTGAGGGGCAAGATTGCACCGCTGTTGGAACTCGGAGCGGGATTTGACAAACAGTATACGGGCGCGGAGAATATTTATCTGTACGGGGCTATGTTAGGATACACCAAGGAATTTATTGATGAAAAGTATAAAAGCATTGTGAAATTTTCTGAGCTTGGTGATTTTATCAATGTTCCGCTGAAAAACTACAGCTCGGGAATGAGGGCAAGGCTTGGTTTTTCCGTGGCTACCGTGGTTGAACCGGATATCCTGATCCTGGACGAGGTTTTGAGTGTCGGAGATATCCGTTTTCGGAAAAAATGCGAGAGACGGCTGAAAAGTATGTTTGATAAGGGAGTAACGGTTTTATTTGTCTCGCATTCCATTCAGCAGATAACCCGTTTGTGTGACAGGGGAATCCTGTTAGAGGGAGGCAGACTGATTGCAAACGGACCGGCTAAGGATGTTGTCAGTTTTTATGAAGCTAAATTAACTGAGGAAGAGGAGGAACAACAGTGAAAAAAGTAATAACATACGGAACATTTGATTTGTTTCATGTAGGCCATGTTAATCTGCTGCGCAGAGCAAAGGCGTTAGGAGATTATCTCATTGTGGTTGTTTCATCAGATGAGTTTAACGCAGGCAAAGGGAAAAAGGCGTACCATAGTTTTGAGGACAGGAAAAAGATACTCGAGGTATGCCGCTATGTTGATGAGGTTCTGCCGGAATACACATGGGAACAGAAGGTCGATGATGTAGTGAATAATGATGTGGATATATTTGTCATGGGCGATGACTGGGAGGGAAAATTTGATTTCCTGAAGGAGTATTGTGAGGTAATATATCTTCCGAGAACCCAGGGAATATCCACCACAAAAATAAAGGAAGATCTGAAGTGAATAAAAAAAATATCGGTTATCGCCTGTTTGGCCTGACTTTTTCCGTGTTCAGATTATTCGGAATCAGGCAGAAAAAGGTTTTCCTTATAGCCACTCATGATGATGGGAGTGAGGGCAACATTGCGATAGCCGCGAATGAGATGAAGCGTTTGGAACCGGGACTTAGATTTTACCGGTTAACAAAAAAGGACAGGGAGAGTAATCTCTTTTCCTTTTTTTTCGTAAAAGCATATCATATGGCGACCTCGAGAATAATCCTCTTGGATAATACATTTATGCCTATGGCATATACGCCGGTTTCACGCAGAACAACAGTGATCCAGTTGTGGCATGGTACGGGTACGATTAAAAAGTTCGGTTTAGATGCGGACACTGAGGAAATCGCATCGCTGGCCAGACGCGGTAATAAAAGAATTGACTGGCTCATTGTAAACGGAGAGAGAACAAAGTGTCAGTATGAGACGGCATTCGGTATTCCTCCCGAGAGGATCAGGATGATCGGCCTGCCGCGAACGGACAGGCTGTTAAACGCTGAGTATATGAAGAGCAGGAGGGCGGCTTTTTTTTCCGGGATCAGAGATGTGGTCAGAGAACCCGAAAAGCACCGTTATATCCTCTATGCACCGACGTTTCGGGATAATGAGCTTGATAATCCCAAATTGCGGATAGATCCGGTCAGGATACTCAGAGAGCTTCCTGAAGATGTTGTGATTTTATTGCGATTTCATCCCTATGTGGCTGAGCGCTTTGCCGCGGGGTTAAATCTTCGCCGGCTTCCTGATGAGTATAAAAGCAGAGTGATCGATGTTTCCCTGAATTCGGGTGTTACTACATTGATGGCGGCGGCTGACGTATTAGTGACAGATTATTCCTCTATAATTTTTGAATATGCGCTGTTACGGAGGCCTATGGTGTTTTATGCGTATGATCTTGAGGATTTCACAAAAAACGGACGGGATTTCTACGAGCCGTATGAGGAGTTCGTCCCCGGTCCGATTGTTACCGAAGATGATGGACTGGTGAAGGAACTCTCAGATCTTTTCAGTCCGGAAGGGGATTATGACTTCGATCGTGAGGATTTAGAGAGCTTTTTGAAGGAAAACTACCGAAGAATGGATGGCCGGGCGGCATCGCGTGTCGCGGCTTTGGCATTACGCGGAAAGCATCGGTTTACCGCGGTTAATTGACAGGAAAAGAGGTTCCGTGCAAAAATAAGCAACTTTTTCTCGACAAGTCGATAAAAATGTAGTATAATGTAATTTATGCATTGAATATTGGAGTTACAGGAGGAAGTAAAAATGGGGCGGTTGATGAAACGAAAACTCAGTTTTGTATTCATTTTTTTACAACTGTTGTTTTCAGTCGCACTGTGCGGTTTGATTTTTTATGTGGGATTTATCCCTGATAAATATGCGATCATTGCCATAATTCTGTGTGTTGTGCTGATGGTCTATCAGGTTTGCTCCCAGATCGCGAATTCCAGTTATGTGATCGGCAGGATACTATGTGTGGCGTTTTGTTTGATATTCTCGTTCGGAGGGTATTATCTTTACAATACATATTCTGCGATGGCACAGATTTCCGGAGCAAATACCAAGATCAATGTCATATCGTATTATGTGTTGAAAGATGATCCGGCGCAGAGTTTACAGGACGCAAAGGACTATAAATTCGGCATTCTCTCACAAATCGACAGGGAGAATACGGATAAAGCGTTGGCTGAGGCCCAGACAGAGGTCGGACAGAGCCTTCAGCTGGTTGAATTCCAGGATTCCTCCACGCTGGTGGATGCACTCTATGCCAAGGAGGTACAGGTTGCGGTATTCAATCAGGGATTTGTGAACACCGTTACAGATCAGTTCAAGACTTTTTCCGATGATACCAGACAGTTAGTCCAGCATGAGATAGAAACGCAGATAGAGGAGGAACCGGAGGAGGAAGAGGATGATTACGCTACCGCCGTTACCGAGAAACCGTTTATAGTATATCTCAGCGGAATAGATGTTTACGGCGATCTGAACCAGTGCTCGAGGAGTGATGTAAATGTCCTGGTTGTCGTTAATCCTCTGACCAAAAAGCTTCTGCTGGTTTCAACACCCAGGGATTACTATGTACCGTTGTATGATGATAAAGGGAATTCACGTTCCGGCGGAGTCAGGGACAAACTGACACATGCAGGCATCTACGGTGTAGAGGTTTCAATGGGAACGCTTGAGCAGTTGTACAATATCGATGTCAAGTACTATGTGCGAGTCAATTTCTCATCTGTCAAACAGATAGTGAATCTACTCGGAGGAGTCAAGGTTTACAGTGATTTTGATTTTATTTCTGATTGGGGACCATATGGCGCCGGCTCGCATTACAGTTTTAAAAAGGGTTATAACAAGGTTAATGGTAAAAAGGCACTGGCGTTTTGTCGTGAACGTCATCATTTCGAGAATGGTGACTACCAGCGAGGCAGGGATCACCAGCATATGATTGAGGCTATCCTGAACAAGGTCATGAGTCCTTCGGTTCTCGGAGATTATCCTGCGTTGCTGAAGGAAAGCAAGAATATGTTCCAGACAAACATGTCAACCAAAAAGATCATTTCGTTATGCAAGATGCAGTTAGATGACATGGCTCGCTGGAAGATCAGCTATGCGAATGCGGCCGGAACAGGAATGATGGCATACACATACTCCATTCCTTCAACGAGACTGTATGTCTGCAATCCTGATATGAATTCGGTAGCCAAAATAACTGACAAGATCAACAAGTTTTTGGCGGAGGTTCCGGGCGCTGAGACATCCGCAACGGAGTCCACCGGTACAAATCCGTTGAATGATCAGGGCACGACAGATAACTGATGATATGGGAATCGAGGCAGTGATGGGACAAGTATCCGTATATGGGGCTGTATTGGCCGGGGGAACAGGCCGTCGCATGGTTGAGGCCGAGCAGGGAAGTTCCAGCCTGTCTGATGCCGTTTTACCGAAACAGTATATGATTGTAGGCGACAGGCCGATATTGATCCATTCGTTATCTGCTTTTTGCAAAGAAGATTGTTTTGAATCGGTTATGGTGCTGTGTCCGGCAGAATGGGTGCAGTATACCGAGGAACTTGTGAAAAAGTACCTCCCGCATGCAGGCGATCACGTTGATGTATTGTGTGGGGGAGAGACTCGGAACGAGACAATCATGCGTGCCATAGAACATATCGAAAATGGCAACAGCTATGATTCCGATACGATTTTGGTGACTCATGATGCAGCGAGACCGTTTGTTACCGGACGTATGATTCGCGAGAACATAGAAAAAGTCCGTGAAGGCGGCGCGTGTGATACCGTCATACCGGCGACGGATACTATTGTTGTCAGTGAGGACGGTGAATTAATCAGCGGAATACCCGAACGGAGATTCATGTACAGGAGTCAGACACCGCAGACATTTCGCGCAGAGGAGTTCAGAGCCCTGTACAATTCCCTGTCCGATGATGAAAAGGAGACTCTCACGGACGCCTGCGGAATATTTGTGTTAAAGGGCAGATGCGTTCATATCGTGAAGGGTGAGGAGTATAATATTAAAGTCACCTATCCGCATGATATGGCAATAGCAGAGACTCTATATAATCAGATTATATTAAACGGAGATAAAGATGGAAAGACCGATAGTTAAGCAGGAGGATAAACGGCGGGGAAACATCCTCTATATGGTTGTGCCATGTTATAATGAGGAAAAAGTTTTGCCGGAGACAACAAAACGTCTTGTAGCAAAGCTGACCGATATGATCGCGCGAAAAAAAATAAACGCGAACAGCCGTATTCTATACGTTAATGATGGTTCCAAGGATGCTACGTGGAGATTGATAAGTGAGTTCCATAAGGATCATGAGTTAGTCAGCGGACTCAATCTGTCACGTAATCGCGGACACCAGAATGCCGTGTTGGCAGGACTGATGTACGCAAAGGATCATGCCGATGTCGCTATATCCATGGACGCTGATCTGCAGGATGACATAGAGGCAATTGAGGAGATGGTGGATCGATATCATGACGGATTGGATGTTGTTTACGGTGTCCGTTCCAAACGTCGCAAGGATACATGGTTCAAAAAAACCACAGCGGAGTTTTTTTACAAACTGATGTTAAAAATGGGCGTGGAAATTGTATTTAATCACGCTGATTTTCGTCTTATGAGCAAACGCGCTTTAGTTGAACTGGAGGGATACAAGGAGGTTAATCTTTTTCTGCGCGGTATAGTTCCCCTCATCGGATTTCCGTCAGGACAGGTTTTATATGAAAGAAATGAGAGATTTGCAGGGGAAAGCAAATACCCGCTGAAAAAGATGCTTTCGTTTGCAGTTGACGGAATAACGTCGTTTTCAGTAAAACCGATCCGCATGATCATGACAGTAGGATTGATTATTTTTATTATAAGCATAATAATTCTGATATGGTCGTTGATAAGGTATTTTATGGGCGCGACCGTGATGGGATGGAGCTCACTCATGGTTTCCATCTGGGCATTGGGAGGATTGCAGCTGTTAGGTATCGGAATAGTCGGTGAATACATCGGCAAGATGTACCTTGAGACCAAGGAAAGACCGAGGTTCGCGATTGCCGAAATATTGGATGATTGAGTTACCGGAAATAACGCTGGTGCAAACAGTGTTTGTTATTGCCGGTATAGTGGAGGCTTGTATACGATGATTGCATGGGATGAGCTGCCGGAGTCCATGCGCACACCGGCTGTGCGTTCGTACTATGATGCTTTGTGTAAAAAGGAAAAGCAGTTATGTATCAAGCGGATGTTCGATGTAGGAGTATCCGTTTTTTTATTGATATTGCTGTTCCCTCTGATGGCAGGCATTGCCATAGCCGTAGGGACGACGAGCGAGGGTGGAGTTTTTTTCTGCCAGGACAGGATAACAACATACGGGAAGCATTTCCGGATCATCAAATTCCGCACAATGGTAAAAAATGCGCCGGAAATTGGGACGGCGGTAACGACGGATGGAGACGCGCGCGTAACTTCGGTCGGAAGATACCTGCGTAAATTACGGTTGGATGAACTGCCCCAGCTGATCAATATTATTGTCGGTGACATGTCTTTGGTGGGTACCAGACCTGAGGTGCCGAAATATGTAGAACAGTATACGCCTGAGATGATGGCGACACTGTTGCTGCCTGCGGGCGTTACCAGTGAGGCGAGCATAAAGTACAAGGATGAGGCGGAAATACTCCAGACTGCATCTGAAAACGAAGCAGACAGAATCTATGTGGAGGAGATTCTGCCTGAGAAAATGAAATATAATATGAAATACGTAGAAAAATACTCGTTTATAAATGATATAAAGCTATGTATAATGACCGTGATAAATGTTCTTAAATAATTATTTGTTTGCGGTAATAGATCCGGATTGTACCGGTGATTAATCAGGGAATATGCTGATGAATAAGTATGATAAAGAAACATATAATTATATATATTCTGACAGGGAATTATTACAGGTAAAAAGAATATCGCTCGAGATGGCAAAGTTGTTCTGGCAGTTTTGCAAGGAAAACGGACTGCTGGCTTTTTTGTGCAGAGGAAGTTGTATAGGAGCACTGCGCAAGGGCGGATTCATCCCGTGGGATGATGACATAGACTTCTTCATGCCGAGACGTGATTATATGAGGTTTTTACGCCTTTGGCCCGATTATGATCCGGGTCGCAGATATGCGCTTTCAATTCATTCCAAAGATTTTACTGACAGAAACGCATACGCAACATTACGGGACCGTCGCACTACCATGATCCGTCCGTACCAGAAGGATCTTGATCTCGTGCATGGTGTTGCATTGGATATAATGCCGTTGGACGGTTATCCGGATGATTCCGGATCCAGAAAAAAGCAAATGCGCTGGGCTCATATTTATCTGTTGTTCAGTGAAGAAAAAGTACCTGAAAACAGCAGCCGTTTTATGCGTATCGCCGGCCCGATGTTGTTGGGACTGTTTCGCGGACGAAGGATGAGGTATCGTTTTATTAAATACTCTCAAAAAATGATGTCAGCATATAAAATAGGAAAATGCGAGGGTGTCACGGAGTTGTGTTCAGGGGTTGCATACAGAAATAACTGGTATGACAAGGTCTGGTTCAATACATACCGTGAGGTGCCATTCGAGAATACGCTGCTGCCCGTTCCGGCAGGGGCGGAGGATTATCTGCTGACTGCATTCGGAGATTATACTATTTTGCCGCCTGAAGAGGAGAGAATAGCACAGAGAGATATTGTTTATCTCGATCTGGAAAAACCTTATCAGGATTATCATGGAAAATATTATTGCGTTAACAGGGAACCCAAGCATAAAAGAAAAGAATGGGTAGACTGACCGGAGGTTTGAAAATGGGTAAATGGAATCATTATAAAGAGACAGGCAAGGTTTCAATTATTATTCGCATCATGTTAGTTGCTTGGGATATAATATGTATTAACCTGTGCTCATTTCTCGCATTGATGCTGCGTTATGATATGCGGTTTGACGTGGTGTCGGAAGCCGGCATATATGATGATTATCGATTGGGTTATCTCGGGACCATTGAACGAATGGCAATTGTAAATACAATACTGACTATTGTTGTATTTGCGTTATTTAAACTATATCACAGTTTGTGGCGATTTGCCGGAATAAATGAGGGACTGAGCTGCTTTTTCGCATGCATTGTATCCGGTGCAATTCATTTTCTGACAGTATTCGGCTCGTTTCACAAGCTGCCCAGAACCTATTTTGTGATTTATACGATATTGCTGTTCCTATTGACGGTTGCCGGCAGATTCTCATATCGTGTAGCCAGGATGATACGCAGGAGAAGAACTCACGGGGCGCATATGAGAAATACAATGATCATCGGCGCCGGTGAGGCTTGCAATCTGATCATAACCGAGCTGATCAATTCGGATAAGCTTGATTCGGACATCTGCGCTATTATCGATGATGACAAGATTAAACAGGGCACATATATTCACGGTGTCAAGGTGGTAGGAGGCAGGGATGAGATTATCCCGACGGCAGAAAAATATAACATAAACGAGATCATAATTGCCATGCCGTCGGCATCCAGACGTGATATCGGAGAGATACTGGAGATATGTCAGGAAACCGGTGCCGCATTGAAGATTTTGCCGGGAATATATCAGTTCGTAACCGGGGAGGCGGCTGTTGAGAAACTTCGACCGGTGCAGATTGAGGATCTGCTCGGGCGTGAACCGGTACAGATCGATATTGACGCGGTTACTGATTATGTCAGGAACAAGGTTGTTTTAGTTACCGGCGGAGGCGGTTCTATCGGAAGCGAGTTGTGCCGGCAGATTGCCACAAAAAAACCGAAACTGCTGATAATTTTTGATATTTATGAGAACAACGCATATGACATCCAGCAGGAACTTCGTGTTTCAAATCCTGAGCTTCGTTTGGAAACACTGATCGGATCAGTTCGCAATACGTCACGCATGGAGGATATATTTAAAAAATATAAGCCGCAGATCGTATATCATGCGGCAGCGCACAAGCATGTTCCACTGATGGAGGATTCACCGAACGAGGCAATAAAAAACAATGTTTTCGGGACATATAAAACAGCGCTGGCGGCTGATAAATACGGCACGGAAAGATTTGTACTGATCTCAACGGACAAGGCAGTGAATCCCACTAATATCATGGGAGCCTCCAAGCGGATTTGTGAGATGGTTATCCAGGAATTAGACAAACGATCCACAACAGAGTTTGTTGCCGTTCGTTTCGGAAATGTGCTGGGATCAAACGGCTCGGTTATTCCTCTTTTTAAAAAGCAGATAGAGGCCGGAGGACCGGTAACCGTAACGGATAAGAGAGTCATTAGATATTTTATGACGATCCCGGAGGCTGTTTCATTGGTGTTAGAGGCGGGCGCGCTCGCAAAGGGCGGCGAAATATTTGTTTTAGACATGGGCAAGCCCGTCCGGATTGATGATCTGGCAAGGAATCTGATAAAACTGTCCGGATACGAACCGGATGAGGATATTGAAATTGTATATACGGGATTGCGGCCCGGTGAGAAGCTTTATGAAGAAATGCTGATGGATGAGGAGGGACTGAGCGATACCGAACATGAGATGATCCACATCGGAAAACCGATAGATTTTGACGGGGAGCTTTTTTTGGAAAAACTGGATAACCTGTATGATGCCGCGTATGGCGAGACAGACCGCATGAAGGAGATTGTTGCCGAGCTGGTTCCGACCTACAATGAAAGGGAGCAGGATAAGGAGCGCGACAGGAAACGCATGGATGAGAAATATTTGCGAGGCATAGAGGCGAAGGAGAGTCGAAAAAAGAAATGATAAGGGAAGATATTAGAAATATAGCTATTATTGCGCATGTAGATCACGGGAAGACTACTCTGGTGGATGAGTTGTTGAAGCAGAGCGGGGTGTTTCGAGAAAATGAAGAAGTTGCCGAAAGGGTGATGGATTCTGATGATATTGAGAGGGAGCGGGGAATTACGATATTATCGAAGAATACATCAATCCATTACAATGATGTGAAGATAAACATTATTGATACCCCGGGGCATGCGGATTTCGGCGGTGAGGTCGAGCGTGTACTGAAAATGGTTAACGGGGTCGTGCTGGTCGTTGATGCTTTTGAAGGCGCTATGCCGCAGACAAAATTTGTTTTGAAAAAGGCGCTGGAACTGTCGCTTCCGGTCGTGGTTTGCGTAAATAAAATAGACCGCGATCAGGCGAGACCTGAGGAAATCGTGGATGAGGTTCTCGAGCTTTTTATTGATTTAGAGGCTGACGATGCGCAGCTTGATTGTCCATTTGTTTTTGCGTCGGCCAAGGAGGGTTGTGCATATCCTGATCTTGAATCGGCGGCAAAGGGCGGTGGTGATATGCGGCCGCTGTTTGACGCTATTTTAGATTACATACCTGCGCCTGAGGGGGATCCGGATGCAGAGATGCAGGTGCTGATATCCACAATAGATTACAATGAATACATCGGACGGATCGGCATCGGAAAGGTTGATAACGGATCAATTCATGTGGGGACTGAAGCGGTGATCGTTAATCATCATGATCCTGACAAGAGAGAGTCTGTGCGCATTTCAAAACTGTACGTGTTTGAGGGACTCGAAAGAGTAGAGGTTCAGGAGGCGTCATTTGGTGAAGTGGTTGCGATTTCCGGAATTTCCGACATACGTATCGGTGATACTCTGTGCGGACCGGAGAATCCGGTTGCCATTCCTTTCCAGAAAATATCCGAGCCGACTATTGCCATGAATTTTATTGTAAACGATTCGCCGTTGGCGGGAACGGAAGGCGAGTACGTTACATCCCGCCATCTGCGTGACCGTCTGTATCGCATGTTGAACACCGACGTGTCGCTGCGTGTTGAGGATACGGATACTACCGAGGCATTCAAGGTTTCCGGGCGGGGTGAGTTGCATTTATCTGTTTTGATTGAGAACATGCGCCGCGAGGGATATGAATTTGCCGTTAGCAAACCGGAGGTGCTCTATCATGAGGAGAACGGAGAGAAAACAGAGCCTATGGAGCTGGCAATCGTAGATGTGCCGGATGATTGTACCGGTACTGTCATTGAGAAACTGTCCACACGCAAGGGTGAGATGCAGAACATGGAGCCACTCGGCGGGGGAACGACAAGACTGACATTTTTGATCCCGTCGAGGGGACTGATCGGTTACCGCAGTGAATTCCTGACAGATACTAAGGGCAACGGAGTGATGAATACGGAGTTTAACGGATACGGTCCGTACAAGGGTGACATTCCCTATCGCAGCCGTGGCTCACTCATCGCATTTGAGGCCGGCGAGACAATCACCTATGGTTTGTTCAACGCACAGGAGAGAGGGACTCTTTTTATCGGTCCCGGAGAAAAAGTATACGAGGGAATGGTTGTCGGGGAACATGCGAAGTTCGACGATATCGAGGTTAATGTATGCAAGAAAAAGAATCTGACCAATACACGTTCGTCTGGGGCGGATGAGGCGCTCAGGTTGACGCCGCCGAGGGAGTTGTCACTGGAGCAGGCGCTGGATTACATCGATACGGATGAGCTGCTCGAGGTGACGCCGAGTTCGCTGCGGATACGGAAGAAGATCCTTGATCATACCGAGCGGTACAGATCCAAGAGAAATAATAACTGATTTGCGACCGTCAGCCGATTTCACAACTCCCGCTCGGGGCACGTTCACGCTCGCTGCGCTCGCTCCACTTCGGGAGAATGCCCCTCGCAAGAGTTGTGAAATCGGCTGACTGATTAGATTTTTGAAACTGTTAGATGTATTTGCGAGCCTTGAATTCTGGAAGTATAGTATTGTTGCGAGGGGCAATACTATACTTTCGGACGGGGGTAGATGCTGTATGCAGAAGGATATTTTCGATCGGATCATGGGATTGCCGCTCCTCAGGAGGTTTGAGGAGCCGTTTCAGAAGCACCGAGAAGGAATACTGTATTTGCTGTTCGGCGGGCTGACGACGCTCGTCAATTTGGCGTTGAGCGCGTTTTTTTGGTATGTGCTGAAATGGGAGGAGTGGTACTGGGGCGATTTTGCTGTCGGAACATTTCTCGGAAACCTGATTTCGATAGTTTCGTCAATTCTTTTTGCCTATGTGACGAACCGGATATGGGTGTTTCGGTCTGAGGTACATGGTGCGCGAGGGATTGCAGTCGAGATGGCGAAGTTTTTTGCCGGACGCGCGGCAACGCTGGTAATCGAGATTGGCGGGGTGCAGCTTACAACAATGCTTTTTCCGGGAGACAGTGTTATACTTTTTATCGGAAAACTCGTGACACAGGTTCTGGTGATACTGCTGAATTTTGTTTTCAGCAAGATTTTTGTGTTTAAAAATGACAAGAAAACAGAAAATAAGATTGAAAAATAGATTATTTTGGAATTAATCAGACAAATCCGCGCCGACAAATCTATGTCAAGGAAGAGTCGAGAAATTGACACAGGTGCATGGTAAAATAATCAATGTGATTGGTCGATATAGAATTGTAAAGCGTTTGCTTTTTCAGGATAATGACGGGCATTGAATCCAAACAGTTTTAAGTTTATTGAAAGGCGAGGTCGGTGGCATGAAAGACAGGACGACAATGAAAATAAAAAAAGGAATCGGAGCGCGGGCACTGAGTGTGGTGCTCACGCTTTGTTTGGTTTTGGGATTGGTTACGACCGGCATTGTGATCCATCCTGAGAAAACGGCCAAGGCGGCGACAGACGGATTGCATATTATTTATAATAACGAGGAACTGAGCACAACCGAGCCGTATGAATTGAAGGAAAAGACCATGCAGTTAGGGTTCAAATCAGACTCGGGCAACAAATACGAGGAGTCAGACAAGTATAATGTGTCTTGGACGTTAGAGGAGCACAAGGGTTTTATTAACGTCAACAAGGGCTCCTCTCAAACAATCGCTATCGTTACCGCACTGAAGCCCGGTACCGAAACTCTGACATTGAGCGTCAGTGAAAAAACATCATCAGGTGATGTCTCAGTCGGTTCAACAACCATTCAGATAAGGGTTGTATTTGCCATTGATACAAGTAATGATTCGAATTTTTCATATGTCTACAGTTCCGATCAAGATCGATCACTGGTCATGTATACTAATTCCGCGTCAAAACAATTGAAACTGAATTTCGGTGACGCCAAGGACGCTACCTGGACTACTGGTGATGACGAGGTGGCGACCGTAAACTCAACAGGGAGCGTGACGGCTGTGGGTGCGGGATACACCATGATACAGGCGGACTACACACCGAGCGGCAGTCCTGAGGATACGGTTACGGCATTTATAGGGGTTTACGTATTGCCGATGATCTCAAAGACAAACGGGACCGGGTATGAAGCCAAGCCGAATTTAGTCGTTGACGACGGAGCTTCTATCTTTACCGATACGGATTTTCATAACCAGGTAAACGTTATCAGAAGCAAGATATACTGGTCGATAAAAATTGAGGGGACCGGAGGAACGCTGGTTGAGATTGCCAACTCGGCGGGGCTGGAGTCTGACATGATCTCGTTGCTGCCAAAGGGATCAATGACAAATGAGATGGAAGTATCAGGAATAGCGAGGACATATTATGTGTATTTCTACGCATATAATCCCAACCATGCTTCAGATATTACTACGGCAAATTACGGTAACGGCGTGACTGCGTCCATGGCTACACTGACGATAAAGAGCGCCATAAAGGACAAATCAATTGTGCTCGGAATAGGGGACAGTTTGAATCTGGCGAAGTCATACAACATGGATGAAGATGACTTTATCAATACATTTAATGTGCCGGCGGTAACGACAGACAGTGGCAGTACCGCAGAGCCTACATATGTTACCCTGGATTCGACAAGAGTTAGGGTTACCGGTGTTAATGAGGCCATTGTAAAGGTAAAGATGGAAATAAAATCCGGTAAAAAGGATTATGTAAAAAAACTGCTCGGTCTGGGGCAGGATGACCCGGTTCCATCTTCGTTTACAACAACCCTGAGTATAGTAGATGGTATTACTCTCGGTGATGAATCTGTCATATTAACTTTGAAACAGACATATCAGTTAAAGGCGAATCTGCATGGCACGTACAGTGGTTCTGTTATGTGGAACAGCAGTGATCCAACGAGTGTTTCGGTTTCCGATACAGGATTGATAACAGGATTAAAAGTTACCACCACGGATGTTACGATAACTGCTTCTGTTACCATAGCCGGTGGTATCACGCGTACGGCAACCTGCCGTGTTAAGGTTCAGAACGCGATGACAAAATTCACGTTAAATCCTGACGGTGATGAATTCATGAATGTCGGTGATGTTCTGACGTTGGAGGCAGTGATCAAGGAAACTGTTTCCGTGGCTCCTTTGCGATGGATCAGTTCCAAGGAAAGCGTGTTTACGGTAAGGTCTTCGGATGATAACAAGACGGCAATCGTCAACGCGCTCGCGGGAGGAACCGGTACCCTCATAGTTGAGAATACAGTTACGGGAGACAGGGTAAGTGTAGACATCACTGTTCGAATTCCGATTACTGATCTTAAGTTCAACGCTGAATCCTTCAGCTTTCCTTTTTATCAAAATGGACACAATATGAGTGATGAATTGACTATGGAGCCTAAGGATGCGACATCTACAAAAATGATATGGACAATAGACAATACGTCTGTAGCGACAATTGATTCGAGCGGGTATCTGAAGTTCGTAGCGCCGGGAACAGTGAGTATTACGGTCAGACCGGATCATAATCCGAAAAACAAATATGCGAATACAATTGTCAAAATTACCGGTGGTCCCGATAATATTACATTTGAGGGCAAAGACATCAAGGATGACCACATGGATCTGGAGGTCAGTGAAACTAAAACAGTTTCCGTGAAATTCGAACCGGAAACAGCCCAGTCAGACCTGGTCTGGTCATGTGATACGAAGGACATAGTGCTCGTCGCATATGATGATAAGAAAAGAGAACTCAGTGTAATCGGGCGTAAGGTCGGCAAGGTAACGGTCATGTGCCGAACGGAGGACAATGCCAGATATACGTTTACCGTAACTGTCACGCAGGCGTCCACGGGATTACAGTTTACGGGTGACAGCGTGACTCTGTACAAGGGTGATCCCACAAAGGGACAGGTCCAATTAAAGGAGCTGTTAAAGATGATTCCGGAGACATCTACGGATAAGGTCACTTATACATCCAGAGATGACAAGATTGCATCTGTTGACAAGGACTCCGGCTTGGTTACAGCGGTCGCTGCCGGAAAAACATATGTCATGGCCACGACAGGTTCGGGGCGTACCAATTCCATAGACATTATAGTCATAGACCGTGTGACTGAAATTAAATCAGATTTCAAGACGGCCACCGTGTATATTGGGGAAACATTGACAATTACTCCGACAGTATTGCCGGAGACAGCATCGGAGAAAAATATTAAATGGACATGGGAACCGTATGATACGGGAGGAAGTGCCTCGGTTTCTCTGGTTGAGAAGGTTGGTTCCGTTGATGTTACCGGCGAAAGCGAAGGAATGGTTATCCTGACGGGAGTCAGTGTTGACAACGAATCTGCAAAGGTTTCGTATCTGTTGAATGTAAAATACAAAAACCCGCAGTATAATACCAAGGTTACTCTGTCGCCGAGCACGAAATATATAAATGTCGGAAAAAAATTCCGTGTGGGACGCAAGGTGACCGGAGCATACAAGGGTAATAAAACTCTGAAATGGAAGAGTTCGAAACCCAAGGTTGCATCCGTGGACTCCAACGGAAATGTTAAGGCGAAAAAGGTCGGTAAGGCGACGATCACTGCTACATGCCAGGACGGATCAAAAGCAAAGGGCAAGATGAAGGTTGTTGTCCGGCAGCTGGTGACCAAGATCAGGA
Organism: Eubacterium sp.; assembly: GCA_017614395.1. Taxonomy (GTDB): domain Bacteria; phylum Bacillota; class Clostridia; order Lachnospirales; family Lachnospiraceae; genus Eubacterium_F. Next base: position 8,881 of record JAGABX010000023.1, on the reverse strand, counting down.
TGAACCGGACATCAGCCAGCATAATGATCGGCAAGAGTGTGCAGCTGAGTGTGATCATTACTCCGGCAAACGCAACGGTTAAGGGCGTAACGTGGAAGAGCAGTGATACCGCCATAGCGACGGTTGACGGAGGCAAGGTTATCGGCATGTCTGCGGGCACTGTCAAGATTACTGCCACATCAAAGGATGCCGGCAAGAAAAAATGTTATTGCTGGGTAACAGTTACTGAGCCGATGCCCGTGACAAACTTTACGGTGACAAATGAATCCATAGTTGTTGCGAAGGGCAAGTCCGTTCAGGCGGGCATTACGCCGAATCCGGTAAATACTACAGATTCTATCTCATACTGGTCGGATAATCCGTCAGTGGCATCCGTGAACTCGCATGGCAAGATCAGCACGCACAAGGTAGGCCAGGCCACAATATACGCGAAGTCGCAAAACGGTGTTGAGGCTCATGTGGATGTGACGGTTGTCGATCTGAACCGCAAGGCTGTGACGTTACGACAGTATGATACCGAGCAGTTGTCAGTGGTTATGATATCCTCCGGGGTCACATGGTATTCGGCGGATCCGAATATAGCGAGTGTGGATGAAAATGGTCTGGTTACGGCAAAGATGCCCGGAACAACGATCATCTACGCGAATGTGGAGGGAGTCAAATTGGGATGCCGCGTCACGGTCACGCGGATACAATAGCGATATGCAGCGCGTCCGGCACAGGCATAGGTCTGTAACCGGGCGTTGCATTCTATATATCATAGGGATTTGGAGTAGAAAAGGGGAGGCTGCATTATGCGGCATTGAGAGAGAGGAGGCATGAAATATGCTGGTTAATTTGCATGTCAAAAATTTCGCCATTATTGACGAAGCGGACATTGATTTCGGCGATAATTTCAATGTCCTGACCGGTGAGACCGGAGCCGGAAAATCTATTCTTATCGGTTCGTTGGGGATTGCGCTCGGGGGACGTGTTTCACCCGAGATGATAGGCAGACGCGGTGACGAGGCCAGGGTTGAGGCCGTGTTCCAGATCCGGGATGAGCGCACGTTGTCCATACTGCGGGATATGGACATCCTGCCTGAGGATGATTTGATCGTGATATCGAGAAGAATCACAGCCGGTCGCAGCGTGAATAAGATTAATGGAGAGAGCGTACCTGTCGGATTGATTCGGCAGGTCGCTTCTGTCTGTATTGATATTCACGGTCAGAACGAGCACCAGTCATTACTGAAAACCACGAGGCAGCGGGAGATAGTTGACCGATTTGGCGGCGGAGAAATACAGGACGCACTGAAGGAAGTCAGTGAGCTTTATCATGAGTTTGTTTCGGTAAAAAAAGAGATCGAAGACGATGAAATGACAGATGAGGAGCTTGCCAGAAAACTTGATTACCTGAGATTTGAAAAAAGCGAGATAGAGACAGCGGGACTCTCAAGGGAAGAAATTGAAATCATTGATGACAAATACCGTGCTGCGTCAAACGCGGGGAATGTGGTTGAGAGTCTTTCGGAAGTCTATGAGAGAGGCACAAAAAATGCTGCAGATGCGCTGAATCGGGTTTTGCCGGAATTGCGAAGGAGTGTTTCGATGAATTCCGAATTGGCTGTGTTCGAGGAAACTCTGCTGAATATTGAAAGCCTGTTGGGGGATTTTAACAGAGATTTATCAGGATTTATGCAGGATTACACCTTTGATGAGAATGAACTGCACGAGCTGGAGCAACGGATGGATGCAATACACGGTCTGCAGTCAAAATACGGAGACAGTTATGATGAGATCATGAGTCATCTTCGTGAGACGAAGGAGCAGCTCGAACAATATGAGGATTATGAGAATCTATGCCGCGTTAGACAGGAAAAATATGACAGACTTTTTAATGAATTGACAGACAAATGCAACAACCTCCATGATTTACGGTTGAGGACTGCCGAGGATCTAACGAAGAGGATACAGACAGCACTGACTGATCTGAATTTTGCTCATGTAGAGTTTGCGATAGATATCCAAAGATCAGATGATTTTTCGGAATATGGGAACGACGAAATCGGATTTCTGATCGCTACTAATCCGGGAGAGCCGGTTCTTCCGCTGTCAAAGATCGCTTCCGGAGGCGAGCTGTCACGAATCATGTTGGCGATCAAATCGGTTTTTGCTGACAGTGATGAGATAGAGACACTTATCTTTGACGAGATCGACACAGGTATCAGCGGACGCACGGCGCAGCTGGTTTCGGAGAAAATGAATGAGATCAGCCGGAATCATCAGGTGATTTGCATAACGCATTTGGCACAGATCGCGGCGATGGCGGACTCACACTTTTTAATTGAAAAAGAAGTAGGAGCAGATGCGTCCGAAACGAAAATCCGCCCGCTTGACTATGAAGAGAGTCTGGATGAATTGGCGCGTATTCTCGGTGGTGCCCGGATAACAGGTGCAGTCAGGGACAATGCGAGGGAGATGAAAGAGATGGCAGCATCAAAAAAAGCGTCAAAAAAATGACAAATTCTCCTTGCACATTCGTTTGATTTAGTGTATAATGAATTTTGTGACCGATTCAGTCAGTCACAAGGGAGCGGATATGTGAATCTATTTAATCCTATAGTACCGGATTAGGAGGGTAAACTATTGAAAAACATTCTTTTTGTGGCATCTGAGTGTGTGCCTTACATCAAAACAGGAGGTTTGGCTGACGTAGTTGGTTCGTTACCACGCTATTTTGACAAAAAGAAATATGATGTGCGCGTGATAGTGCCGAAATACACTGCAATTCCCGAGCAGTATAAGGAACAGATGGAGTACATCGACCATTTTTATATGGATTTGGCATGGCGAAAACAATATGTCGGGATATTTAAAATCGAAGTTAACGGCGTGATTTTCTATTTTCTCGATAATGAGTTCTATTTCAGCGGAATGCTTCCATACGGAGAGATTTATCAGGATATTGAGAAGTTTGCCTTTTTTGACAAGGCTGCCTTGTCCTGCCTTCCCATGTTGAATTTCAGACCTGATATCATTCATTGCCACGATTGGCAGACGGGACTTGTTCCGGTGTATCTGCAGGATGCGTTCCAGCAAAATGAATTTTATCGTGGGATCAAAACCATAATGACAATCCACAATCTGAAATTCCAGGGAATCTGGGATAAAAAGACAGTTATGGATACTGCCGGACTGGATGCGTATTATTTCACTCCGGATAAATTGGAGGCGTACGGCGATGCCAACTATCTCAAGGGCGGTCTTGTATATGCCGATCAGATCACGACTGTATCAGACACCTATGCCGAGGAGATCAAAATGCCGTTCTACGGTGAGGGACTGGATGGTTTGATCAATGCAAAGTCTGCATGTCTTACCGGTATTGTTAACGGATTGGATTATGATGAGTGGAATCCGGCAAAGGATCCGATGATTGATTTCAAATATGATGCAAGGACTTTCCGAAAGGAAAAAGTAAAGAACAAAAAGGCTCTCCAGAAGGAACTCGGACTGGCTGAGGATGAGAAGCGGTTCATGATCGGCGTGGTTTCCCGTCTGACGGATCAGAAGGGGTTTGACCTGATTGATTACGTGATCGAGGAGATATGCGCAGAGGATACTCAGTTGGTTGTACTTGGTACAGGCGAGGAGAAATATGAGCATCTGTTCCGTCATTTTGCATGGAAATATCCGGACAGAGTTTCAGCTAATATTTTCTATTCGAATGAAAGATCACATAAAATATATGCGAGCTGTGATGCGTTCCTGATGCCGTCCCTGTTTGAGCCATGCGGACTGAGTCAGCTGATGAGCCTGCGCTACGGTACCGTTCCTATTGTTCGTGAGACAGGTGGATTGAAGGATACCGTGGAGCCGTACAATGAATACGAGGACAGCGGAACAGGTTTTTCCTTTGCAAATTACAATGCTCATGAGATGCTCGGAACGATACGATATGCAAAGGATGTATATTATAACCATAAACGTGAGTGGAACAAGATCATCGATCGCGGTATGGCAAAGGATTTCTCATGGAGCAGCTCTGCAAAGAAATATGAGGAACTTTACGATAGGATGTAATTTTATCTTGATTTTTCTGCCTTTATAGGTTAGAATGTTATAGCAACCCGAGCAAAACGCTCCCCGGTGTATGTCGGCGCCGCTTTCATACACCCTGAAAACACAAGCGGTGCAGAAAAGAGGTATTTTATTATGGCAGTAAAAGTAGCAATCAATGGTTTTGGTCGTATCGGTCGTTTGGCATTCCGTCAGATGTTCGGTGCTGAGGGTTTTGAGATCGTAGCTATCAACGATCTGACTTCTCCCGAGATGCTGGCTCATCTTCTTAAGTATGACTCTACACAGGGCAGATATGAGCTTTGCGACAAGGTTTCATCCGGCGAGAATTTCATTACGGTTGATGGCAAGAAGATCACGATATATGCTGAGGCAGACGCAAAGAACCTTCCTTGGGGTGATCTCGGAGTAGATGTAGTGCTTGAGTGCACAGGATTCTATACATCCAAGGATAAGTCACAGGCTCATATTGATGCAGGTGCTAAGCATGTTATCATTTCCGCGCCGGCCGGTAATGATCTGAAGACAATCGTTTACAATGTTAATCATGACAGCCTTACAGCAGACGACAAGATCATTTCTGCTGCTTCATGTACAACCAACTGTCTTGCACCGATGGCAAAGGCACTTAATGATTGTGCAAAGATCCAGTCAGGTATCATGTGCACTATCCATGCATACACAGGTGATCAGATGACACTTGACGGACCGCAGAGAAAGGGTGACAAGCGTCGTTCACGCGCAGCTGCAGTAAATATCGTTCCGAACTCAACGGGTGCTGCAAAGGCTATCGGCCTTGTAATTCCTGAGTTGAACGGCAAGCTTATCGGTTCCGCACAGCGTGTTCCGACTCCGACCGGTTCAACCACAATCCTTACCGCAGTAGTAGAGGGAAATGTAACCAAGGAGCAGATCAACGACGCAATGAAGGCAGCTTCCAACGAGTCATTTGGTTACAACGAGGATGAGATTGTATCCAGCGACGTGATCGGTATGAGATACGGCTCACTCTTTGATTCCACACAGACAATGGTTCTGCCGTTAGACAACGGAACCACTGAGGTTCAGGTAGTATCATGGTATGACAATGAGAACTCGTACACCAGCCAGATGGTTCGTACCATCAAGCATTTCGGTTCTCTGTTGGGTGCTTAATCCCGATTCTGTGAATAAAAAGCATGACCTGGAAAGGTCCGGTCTGAGGGCCGGGCCTTTCTTCTACTAATATAACAATAGGAGGTTATAATAATGGGACTTAATAAAAAGTCAGTGGATGACATCAATGTCAAAGGACAGCGTGTTCTGTGCCGCTGTGATTTCAATGTACCGATTATCGACGGAAAAATTACTGATGAAAACCGTTTGGTGGCAGCGCTTCCTACAATAAAAAAGCTGGTTGCAGATGGCGGCAAGGTGATTCTCTGCTCTCATCTCGGCAAGGTAAAGACTGAGGAGGACAAAAAGACCAAAACACTCGCACCGGTTGCAGAGCGTTTGACTGCTTTACTCGGACAGGAAGTAAAATTTGTTCCGAATGCGGAGGTTGTGGGTGACAATGTTCGTGAGGCTGTAGATGCAATGAATGATGGCGATATCATTCTGCTGGAGAATACGAGATTCCGTCCGGAGGAGACGAAAAACGGCGATGCTTTTTCACAGGATCTCGCATCTATTTGTGATGTGTTTGTAAATGACGCATTCGGAACCGCGCATCGTGCACATTGCTCCAATGTCGGTGTGGCTGCGCTCAAGGATACCGCAGCTGTCGGATACCTCATGCAGAAGGAGATTGATTTCCTCGGCAATGCGGTAGAGAATCCGGAGCGTCCGTTTGTTGCAATACTCGGAGGAGCAAAGGTTGCTGACAAACTGAATGTTATCGATAATCTTCTGACCAAATGTGACACACTCATTATCGGCGGCGGTATGGCATATACATTCCTGAAAGCCCAGGGCAAGGAAATCGGTAAGTCTCTCTGCGACAACGAGAAACTGGATTATTGCCGTGACATGATGGCAAAGGCAGAGAAACTCGGGAAAAAGTTACTGCTCCCTGTTGATTCTGCCGTAATAGCTGATTTCCCGAATCCGATCGATGCGCCGATTGATGTTGATATCGTTGATGTTGACAGTATCCCGGCTGATAAAGAGGCTTGTGATATCGGGACAAAAACCGCGGATCTTTTTGCAAATGAAGTGAAAAATGCCAAGACCGTTGTTTGGAACGGACCGATGGGTGTGTTTGAGAACCCGACACTGGCAAAGGGTACGCTGGCAGTTGCGAAGGCTCTTGCTGAATCATCTGCTACGACGATTATCGGTGGCGGTGATTCTGCGGCGGCTGTAAATCAGATGGGACTCGGAGACAAGATGAGTCATATCTCAACCGGAGGCGGAGCGTCGCTGGAGTTTCTCGAGGGCAAGGAATTGCCGGGCGTTGCTGCTGCTAATGATAAATGATTATAAGGAGAGTTGTAATGAGAAGAAGAATTATTGCGGGAAACTGGAAAATGAACAAGACACCGTCCGAGGCGGTGGAGCTTGCAAATACATTGATCCCGCTTGTTAAAAATGATGACGTTGATGTGGTTTTCTGTGTGCCTGCGATCGATATTATTCCGGTTGCTGAGGCAGTTAAGGGAACTAATGTTGAGGTTGGTGCTGAGAATCTGTATTTTGAGGAGAGTGGCGCATATACAGGTGAGATTGCAGCGAACATGCTGACCGACGCCGGTGTGAAATATGTTATTATCGGACATTCCGAGAGGCGTGAGTATTTCGCTGAGACAGATGAGACCGTAAATAAAAAAATCAAGCAGGCGTTCAAGCATGACATCACACCGATTATTTGCTGCGGGGAGTCTCTGACTCAGAGAGAACAGGGCATCACCATCGACTGGATCCGTCAGCAGATCAAAATCGCTTTTCTTGATATCACAGCTGATCAGGCTAAAAAGGCAGTTATCGCATACGAGCCTATCTGGGCAATCGGAACCGGCAAGACCGCTACAGCGGAGCAGGCCGAGGAGGTTTGCGCAGCGATCCGTGAGTGCATCGGAGAGATTTATGATGCAGCTACCGCGGAGGCAATCCGCATCCAGTACGGCGGCTCCATGAATGCCGAGAATGCCGCTGAACTGTTGGCAAAGCCGAATATTGACGGCGGACTCATCGGCGGCGCTTCACTCAAACCTGATTTTTCAAAAATAGTAAATGCATAAGTATTCGGCGCCGGACGCAATCGGAGTTTTTCTCACGACTCGCAAGCTCGCTGTGAGAAAACTCCTGCCGCCGGCGCGGGATCTTTAGCAATAAAATTGAAAAAATCAGTTTATGAGATTTGCATTATTAAAAAATCAAATTGTAAAGACAGGAGAAATTAATGGAATCGATAACAAGTATTCGAACAATATTTCGCGATCGCGATGAATATATAGATAAGAAGGTTACGGTTGGGGGATGGATCCGGAGTGTCCGCGATTCAAAAACATTTGGGTTTCTCGTGGTTAACGACGGAACCTTTTTTGAGCCGATGCAGGTTGTGTATCATGACAAGCTTGATAATTTTGACAAGATATGCAAATTGAATGTCGGTGCGGCGGTGATCGTGACGGGGACGCTCGTGGCTACACCGGAGGCGAAACAGCCGTTTGAAATCCAGGCGGACGAGGTTTTTATTGAGGGTGAATCAACACCGGATTATCCTCTGCAGAAAAAGCGTCATTCGATGGAATTTTTACGGACGATATCTCACCTGAGACCGAGAACGAATACATTTCAGGCGGTATTTCGTGTGCGCTCTTTGATTGCGTATGCGATTCATCGCTTTTTCCAGGAGAGAGAGTTCATTTATGTGCATACACCTATCATCACCGGAAGTGACTGTGAGGGCGCGGGTGAGATGTTCCGGGTGAGTACGATCGATCCGGCAGAGGTTCCGAAAACACCGGATGGAGAAGTGGATTATGGCAAGGACTTTTTCGGAAAAGAAACCAACCTGACGGTATCCGGTCAGTTGTGCGGTGAGACGTTTGCGATGGCATTTCAGAACATCTACACGTTCGGACCGACATTCCGCGCGGAGAACTCCAATACGACACGGCATGCGGCCGAGTTTTGGATGATTGAGCCGGAAATCGCGTTTGCAGATCTCGAGGATGACATGATGCTGGCAGAGGCGATGCTGAAATACATAATCGCGTATGTACTTGAGGCAGCGCCGGAGGAGATGAACTTTTTCAATCAGTTTATCGACAGGGGGCTGATCGAGAGATTGAACCATGTGCTGAACTCTGAGTTTGGACATGTCACCTATACTGAGGCAATCGAAATCCTCGAAAAAAACAATGATAATTTTGAGTACAAGGTTTCATGGGGATGTGATCTGCAGACAGAGCATGAGAGATATCTCACCGAGGAGGTATTTAAACGCCCTGTATTTGTCACTGATTATCCCAAGGAGATCAAGGCTTTTTATATGAAACTGAACGATGACGGAAAAACAGTTGCCGCAATGGATTGTTTGGTGCCTGGAATCGGTGAGATCATAGGCGGCAGCGAGAGAGAGGCAAACTATGAGACGCTTCGTCAGCGAATTCAGGAGTGCGGTCTGAATGAGGAGGATTATAAATTCTATCTTGACCTGCGCAAATACGGATCCGCAAGGCATTCCGGATTCGGTCTCGGCTTTGAGAGATGCGTTATGTATCTTACCGGAATGGGCAATATAAGGGATGTCATTCCGTTCCCGAGAACAGTCAATAATTGTGACTTATAAGGTTTACAGATTATTACGAATATGTTAACATAATGTATGAAG
>JAGABX010000022.1 GCA_017614395.1 Eubacterium sp. | reverse complement strand
ATGCCGATATAGATCAGCAGGAGCTGTACAAACGCCGACATAACTAACACTGCATAGGATGAGAACGTCACCATGTCCGAAAACAGCTGGAGACGGTCTCCCGAGGCCGCGCCGGATATTACGAACGCGCCGACAAAATAGATCAGTACGTTCAACAGGTTCATCATACTCGTCATGAACGGGGCAAACAGTCCGGTTCTCCGGTCCACACTGCGGGACGCCTTGAACAGGGACTCGTTTACCTCGCCGAAACGCTCCTCCTGGTAATCAAACGCGTTAAATGCATGTATCACACGGATGCCGGACAGGTGCTCGCGATTGACGCGGTTGACATTGTCCACCTGTTTCTGTGCCTCAAATATTTTGGAACGCACCACTTTGGCCACGATAAAAATAAAAGCGAGAACAATCACAAAGACTATGCACACGGTCAGCGTCCAAACCCAGTTTTTCCCGTAGATACGGCTGACTGCCCAGACCGCCTCGAGCGGGGCTTTTAACAGCAATATCAGACCGGCTGAAAACACGACCTGAATTTTTGTCACGTCATTTGTGCAACGCGTGATCAGACTGGAGGTACGGAAACGGTTCATCTCCTCCATGGAAAAATCCATCGTTTTGTCAAATACGGCACCGCGTATCCGCATTGCAAATACCGCTCCGACGCGAGATGATAAAAACGTGGACGCGATTGCGCCGACCAAACTGATAAACGCCATCCCGAGCATGATCAATCCGCTGCCGGTTACATCGGAGACCGTGCTGCCCGGTGTTTTGATCATCTTGGTGATATCATCCATACACCCGGGAATTGCAATATCCATCCAAACCTGCACCAATGCTAACACCAAGATGAACACCAGGACGATATTGTCCTTTTTGTTCATAAACTTGAAAAAGAGTTTCATTGCAGTCTATGTCCTCCTGTCTGAAAACATCAAATCGATTTGTATATAAAAAGGCTCCCCACCGCCAAATCGTCACGCATTATATCATATTGAACAAATTCGTACGAACGAAATCCGTCCTCACACATTATATCCGGCTGAACAGATGCGGTCGAACTGAATCCGTCCATATCGGTCCGTGATCCTCCAGCTCCGCCGCAACTCCGTATTCACCGAGAATCCGAACGATCTCCTCCGGCAGGATGACCGATTCCGAGTTCTGGCTGATGATGAGCCGGCCCGAGTCGCCCATGGTCATGAGCGCATACACCGGTGAGTACTCAAGGTTCGGCGCAATGCCGTCAAAATCAAGTACGTGCGGCTGCATTTTCGAAGGCACCCGGAACACTCCGACATTGGTCAGCAGATAGGTTGTGTTTGCCTTGGTGCCGGCGGCCATCTTTTTATGGAACGCGTCGAGCGCGTCCTCGTCATGTAACGGGATCTGTTTCAAACCCTCGATGAATGCCGCGAATCCGTCCATACCCGACACCAGCAGTTCCTTTTTCGTCTGGGAGCCAAGCATTTCCCGGAGAGCTTCCACCTGCTCCTCGATCGGTAGGTCGACATATTCATTCCGGTACGGCAGCGTGATATTCGTCGTGAAATTGGATTGTGCCGCGCTGTTCAGGATCGGACGGAGATCGACCGGTACATTCGGCGCGATCACATCATCGCCGACGGTAAAGATCCGGTGCATGGCCATTCCTATCAGGGCGGACAGGACGGTAACGGGAGTGCCGTTCACGCGGTGGCACAAATCGATCAGATCCCCGGCCCGCCAGGTGATTTTGACCTTTTTTGATTTGCCGGTTCCGTAAAACTCATGATCCTCCGGTGTCACAAACACGCGGTCACATTTATATTTTGCAGCTTCCGCCGACTCCATACCGGCGGCCGCCTCAGTACACCTCGAAATAAAATCATCTGTTTCGGTGGCATCCACAGGTGTATCAGGTGTAACGACCATTCCCTCGGGCTCCATATCAATACCGCAGAGCGTCAGATACTGATAAACGATGGACAGACCGAACGCATTGATCCCACGGCCGTCCGCCATCCCATGAAACGCCATCACGCGAATATAGTCATCTCCATACAGCACGCGGAACATGTAGCCGTCCGTTTCGTCCGTACCGAGATTCAGCACCGTTCCGTCATCCGGAAACACACGTGGAGGAACATCGTTTTCCCGAAATACCAGACTGCCTTTTTCATCTAAAAAGGGACGCAGCTTGAAATAGTGATACCGCTTCACGACATCCGCCGTGGCCTGCGCCAGAATGTCCGCGTCGATCGTCCGGTCCAGTTTGTAAATATAACTGGCTGTGGCCGATTTGACACCGCTCCCGAAATAATAGTATTGGGTATTGATAGCTCCGATATCGTTCATTTATGTGATCCCCCCTTATACAACCCTGAATTCCGTCGGTTTCACTCTGTCGGCCTGTATGAGGATCGTGTCGCGCACTGAGGCGTTAATCCCGTTTTCGTTCAGCAGCGTGCAGACCATTTCGGCGAACGCAGTACTCTCAGAATTCTGCGTCACATAGATATGTCCGGTATCTCCCACGGTCATCAGAGACAGAATAGGGATAAAGCCCGTATTCATGCTGTAAAACTCACAGCCCTCCATATCAATATAGGCCATCATGTCCTCAGGAAACCTTATCCTGCCGACATTGGTGAGAAAATATGTGGTTTTCGCCTTGCCGACCTTGGCATCCTTTTTCATGGCCTCTTTCAGATAACCCGGATCGTTCAATGGTGTTTTCCTGATAACCGGCTCCATCTGTTTCAACGATGCTAATTTGGTAAAAAGATTCTCCGATGTGTTGATACGTTCCATCCATTCCTTTTGATCATCGATGGCGGCCTGCATTTCATCTTCCCGCACCTCAGAAACCAGTGGCAGGAACACGTTGCAGCAATAGTTGGAAAGCGCACGGCTTTTTTGTATCTCATGCATGTCCACCAAAACGGAGGACACGATCGTATGCTCTCCGACATCATAAAGCCGGTCGAGCGCCTTGCCCGCCAACACAGAAACAAACGGAACCGGCGTTGCGGAATAGCTCCTGGTTTTCTCGATCAGCTCCCGCGCAGGGAAACAGATGTCAATTCGTTTGGTAAAGGGCGTTTTGGCCAGCGTGTTCTCCTCGGGAATCACAAACACATCTCCGGGAATCGAAACGCTGTTTAACTCCAGCTCCTCAGGAATCTGATCCGTCAGGATATCCTGCTCCGACGCGTCCATGGGCAACTCATCGCACAGAATACCGGTCGGATCGATCGTATGACCGGTCATAGTGAAATAATAATACAGGACGGATACGAGAAACGCGATGCCGCCACGGCCATCCGTGATTGCATGAAAGTGGCTCACGCCGATGGAATGCTCCGTATACAACGTCCGGAACAGATAGCCGTTACTCTCCGCTGTTCCCAAATTAACATATGTGTCATCATCCGGATAAACCTCGACAGGCTGTGTGTTCTTTTCAAAAAAGACACAGCCGTTTTTATCTAACACCGGTGTGAGGGCAAAGTACTCATTACGGTCGACCGCCTTTTTCACTGCCTCCCGCAGTATTTCGGGATCCACCGTGATGCCTTTTAACTGTACCCTGTTCCGCTCCACCGTAGCCTTAGCCTTGATGGTGTAAAAATAAAACATATTGATGATTCCGGTATCGATCATATTTTCACGCTCCTCTGAAACTGAACTTTTTCCTGACTCGCATCGATCAATCAAAAACCGAGTGCCGACATGCGCTCCGTACATATCGCCATCGTTTCACGCAGCTTCGGGAACTCCTCGTCGATGTACTTTTTCATGTCCTCCTTCTGCTCGGGTTTTGCCTTGAGTAACGGGAAAAAGAACCTGTGGTATTTCGAGCACTCCGTAAAAAGCTCATCGTAATCCCGAATGACTGACTCCTCCGCATTCCCGTAGTATGCTTTTAAAAAGCGGGTCAAAAACTCCTGTGTGATCTCCGGTGTTACATTGAGCTTCTGCGCTATGGCCGGAGGGAGCGGCATTCTGTAGGAACAGAACATCTGGGCAAAATCCGCGATCGGATTACCCTCGCACATACCGTCCAGATCGATCAGGACCAGCTCGCCGTCGCGTACCATGATATTGTTCTCATGAAAATCACCATGGAGCAAACGCGTCGGTTTCTCATAGTTATCGAGATAATCCGTCAGTTCCTGCACCTGTCCGTCCGTGAGGAACTCCCGGCACCGGTTGATATTTCCCAGCGCCATCTCCCGGATGGATTGGAACGAACCCGGTTCAAAAGAAGTGTCATGGAGCTTTTTTAACAGCTCTCCCATCTTGGTCGCGTATGCCATACGTTTGTCAGTATCGGTTCCGATCGCCGCCATGAGCGTGCCGGTTTTCAGATACTCAAAAATCACACCGTACTGTGTACCGACCGTGACCAGATCAAACACCTGTGCAGTCGGGATTCCTTTTTCATACGCAGAGAGAGATATATTTCTTTGTCTTTTTATATCCTCAAGCGGAACTCCGGGCGCATACAGTTTTAAAATCTGATCCTCGTTCAAACGATAGATGGTTCCGGTAACGCCCTTTCCGATTACCTCGAGACCGTCGATGGAAAGCTCTTTCATTTCGCCCATGTTATCCTCCTCATTAATCAGATGCTATTTCCGTTTATGCTGACCTGCAAATTACAATCGATCTGACTCCTATAGTTTCTCCGGCCACCACTCCGCAACCGGCGGAATTTTATCCAGTTCATCAAAAAACAGCTTCTTGTTTTTCTGTATCTCGCGTTCCTTGGCCTCCGGATCCGTGTCCGGCAAACGCATCACGGTAATGAACTGTTTGAACCGTCCCATCGCCCTGAAATACAGCGAGAATTTCTCGATCTCGTCCTCGGAAAAGCCGTCAAAATATGCATGCATCATCCTGTTCCAATACTGTTTCATAAAAACAATGCCCTCGTTCACATCCTTGTCAGGACCGATGTGGAGGAACAGCCGGATCTGATCCATGACGGCATCGTGTCCGTATTCAACCTCCTCATTCAATAAAAAGGACGGATACATATCAAAAAACTCAAAGAACGGGTGCCCTGTAGATATGTCCCCCACATCGATCAGCATCAGTTCCCTGTTTTTATCCACCATGATATTGCCGGGATGGAAATCGCCGTGAATCATTGTCATCCGGTCCGGCGTGTCCGTGATGAGTGTGCGGAACCGGTTCATTTCATCCTCCGTGAAATGATTTTTCACCACAGGCGTCATGCTGAGGAGAATCTGTTTCATGGACGGAACGCTCCCCTCCGGAAGCTCTGACGAGTGCAGCTTTTTCAGAATCTGACACACCTTGTCCGTCATCTCGTCCGCCTCGTCACGATGCTCCATCATATAGTCCAGCAGCGAGGAAGCATTCAACATCTCAAACACGAGTCCGTAATGTTCTCCCGTATAAACGATGTTAAACGACATGGCTGTCGGGATTCCCTTCACAAACACATCCCTGGCCAACCGTTTCTCCTGCTCGATCCGCTCCAGAGACACCTTGCGCGCCGTATTGTAGACCTTGACCACGCGCTCGTCGTCGAGCTTGTATACCGTTCCGAACGTACCGCGACCGATCACCGGACAACCCTCGATGGAAATCTCCCTGGGTTTACGATGCACAGTAAAAAGCTCGGTAAATCCGGTCACATCAAAAATCTCATAAACCTCCTCCGAAACATTGATGATGTCAAACGGCTTCCCGATCTCCTTTTTAATTGCCAGGAGTACACGAAGTCCGGCACTCGAAATATACTCCATGCCTCCGGCATCCATGGCCAGGCTCCGGAATTCAGACGCACCGATGCTCTCTCGCAACTCTTTTTCAAACTCGTCAGAATTGCTGCCGTCTACCCGCTCCGGCAATGCCACTGTCAATACGCCACGTTCTTCTTTGGTCTGCATGATTACCTCCTTATATAAACAAAACTCCCGGCTCTGCAACTAAACTACTAATTCATTCCTGCGCAGAAATGACAGAGACATCAGTATCCGGCCGGCCACCATTCCTCCACCGGCCCTATGGCAGATTGCTTTTTCTCGTTATCCGATTTTAACCGACGGACTACCTCCTGTTTTTTCTCCTCATCCGGCAACGGCATTCTTTCATAAAAAGTCAACGCCTTGGGGAACGCTTTGTTTTTCAGATTGTCAATAACGCGGTTACGCTCCGCGCTCTCCAACTCCCTGAAATATGCGGCAAACAACTTGTCATAAAATGATTTCAGCAATTCGGTCTGCCGGAGGAACGCTTCCCTGTCGGCAATCCTCGTCGTTTTCATCATGTGCGCCACGAGCTCGTCCCATCCGTAATCAATGCCCTCGAGCATCATGATCGGCTGCTGCATATTGGTAAACTCAAAATACGGATGCCCAACGGAAATGCTCCCGACATCGATCAGCACCGGAGAATCGTCCGGCCGCACGATGATGTTACCCGGATTCAGATCCCCGTGTACCAGAGTGTCACGTTCGGGCAGCGCATCATATACCTTTTTTTTAGCAGCAAATTCCTCCTCTGACAGAGAGCCCTTTCCTGCCATAAGGAGTCCTGTCAGTTTGTCCTTCATCCGCAGCAGGCCGTCCTCCTGAGGTACGGTCTGGTGGAGAGCTAACAGGATGTCAGCAACCGCCCGGATCATCTCGTCTGCCCGGTCGGGGTATTCCTCGAGATAATCATACAGCTCCATTCCCTCGACCAGCTCATAGATCACGCCCAGGCTGTCCCCGACCTCGACCAGACCAAACGACTGCGCCGTCGGGATGCCGTTTTCATACAGCACGCGGGCCACCTTGTCCTCATATTCAAGCCGTTCTCGCGTTCCCTTTCTATGGATGTCATTAGCCACTTTGACGACCTTGTCCTCCTCCAGGCGATACACAGTGCCGAAAACACCCTTGCCGATCACGGGACAGTTATCTACAGAAATTGCTCTCATAGGTTTGCTCCTCCTACTCATGTTTTATCCGAATTGCAGATGCCTCTTGCCATTAACTTTGTCGGCCCAGCCGGATCACCTGACCTGCGCCGAAACGCTCCACCATTTTCTCCCAAAATTCATATGAATTCATGTCCGGTGCCTGACCCTCCGGCAACGGCATTGCGTCATGCGCATCGTAAAACTGTTTAGCTATATAGCCGGCATTGCTGCCGAAATGCTCCCGGAAAATGCCCTGGATCGTCTCATCCGTTTCCAGCGCGGATCGCCCGACCGTCTGATAGCAATCTCTGATGTACCCGTTCTCCAAAAACATCAGACAGAACGCCTTGACGCGTTCCCTGTAATCACTGTTGTCCGAGAAAAAGCTATGAGTATCCATTGTTTTATCCATGCATGCCGACAGGTCAAACGCCGTACGCAGAAGCTTCGCCATAAAGTTCGTATTCTTTTTCCCGCGTGAGAGGCTCTCCGCCGCTATCCTGTACAGATAGAAAAAGCCGGGCATTTTTACATAGTTCTTCGCATGTAGCAAACAGTGAAACGCGAAATTCTGATCCTCTGCCAGCGACAAATCCACAAATCCTATTCTGTGCTCCAACAGGAATTCTCGTCGATAAAGCTTGCTCCAAATATTCCAGTGGTGAAAATGCCTGAGCCATTCATCCATCCGCTGACATATGTCTCCGGACAGGACTCGTACTTTTTCCGCACCATCGGATGCATCGTCCACCAAATCCTCTCCATCTAAAATAAAACGAATCCGCTGCTCCGCGTTCAGGGACAGGAGGTCATCCGGAAGTTCCTTCGCAAACGGGATCAATGCTCCGCCCACATGAACTACATCCGCATCGTACTCCTCCGCTACTCGCACCATCGCAGAGAAAGCATCCGTCGTGACCGCGTCATCGCAATCCACAAACGTAATATATTCTCCTGTCGCGCTTTGTATGCCGGCATTTCTCGCCGCGCCGGGTCCCCCGTTCTGAGGCTGACGCAGAATCTTCACCCGCTCATCACCGGCGTATTTTTCCGCACACAGATCGTAGCTGCCATCCGTGGAACAATCATCGACAACGATAATCTCCAAATCCTGCAAAGTCTGTTTTTTCAAGCCCTCGATACAATGAAAAATATACTGTTTGGCGTTGTACATAGGTATCACAACAGAGACCTTTTTTTCACTCATTGTTCCCTCATCTCCCTGCACTTCCGAGATTATTATCTCATTTTTATCTCTCCGTTTTTTACCTTTTCCCAAAACGCAACCGTGTTCATTTCTCCTAAAAAGTCCGGCACCTCCGGCTGGCTGTCATGAAGTCCGTAAAACTGACTCTCCACCCACGGGCCGTTGTCGCCGAAAAACTCCTCCCACAATGCATGGAGTTTCGGATCCGCTTTCATTGCCTCATTATCGGTACGCGTATAACTGGGGCGAATATAACGTCTCTCCATGGCACCCTGTGTATAGGCATTGATCTTCTCAATATAGTCCGGATGCTCCGTAAAAAACGGTATCCGTTTCATCATGGTTACAATCTCCGTTGATGCGGAAAAAGTAGCCCGGAGGACTTTCTCCATATACGCCGGCGTTTTTGCGCCGCGCGAGAGACTGTCGGACTCGATCCTGTAAATGTTCAGCTGTTTCGGAATCTGAACATACCGGTCCGCCCGGAGCAGACACTCAAAACAAAAAATCTGATCCTCAGACAGTTTCAGATCGGCAAACCGGATGTCGTTGTCCTCGAGAAAACTTCGTTTATAGAGTTTACCCCAAACATTACCCTGATACTTGTGCAGAAGCCAGTCATCAACTCTTGTCTGTATATCATCGCTTGCAAAGGAGACACCGGACGGTGCCTGTTTGTCCTGAATGTTTACCATCAGATTATCCGCCGGAACGGAATACAGATCATCCGGCATCGGTTTGATCACAGGCATCAGACAGCCCGTGGTATGAACTATCTGCGCATTATGCTCCCGCGCCGCCTGATACATTACCTCCAAGGCGTCATCAACCAGCGCGTCATCACAATCCACGAAAGTTATATATTCTCCGGTTGCCCGTTTCATGCCTGCATTCCTGGCCAGGGCAGGTCCGCCGTTTTTCTCCTGTTTCAGCAAAACAAACTTGGGATTGTCCCCGAACCGTTCCTGTGCCAGCTCGTAACAACCATCCGTGGAACAATCATCAATGAGTATTATTTCCACATCAGAAAAAGTCTGGGCCAGAAGTCCTTCTATACAATGCTCGACATACTTTTTCGCATTGTACATCGGAATAATGATTGATATGATTGGATTGGACATAAACCCCTCCTCGGCTATATTGATTGCTTGAATTAGTGTTATCTGTAATTCTGTAATCCGGTCGTTAAATCAAACCCAGCGCTTCCCTGAATTCAACATACGGCAGCGTATACGCCTCACCCT